>CAYNGW010000137.1:0-2944 GCA_964396955.1 uncultured Rikenellaceae bacterium
TATAATTCTCTTATCCAGATATTCCTGAAAGCTAAAGTACCACTATGTCTTTGCAATGTGATGGGAGCCGGACCATGTGCCTTGATAATATACTGAGGGATCCCCGGTGGAACTGTCGGGCCCTGTATTTCCACGTTGTTCTGTATTAAAACGCCATTGTGAAAGACTGTTACTCCCGGAGGTGTAAAAAATGTAGAATCATTTTTAAAACGGGGAGCTGTATAGATAATATCAAAAGTCTGCCATTCTCCGGGTTTTCTGCTAACGTTTACCAATGGGGCGTATTGCATATAAACAGCGCCGGCCTGACCATTTCTATAAGTTCGGTTATTGTAACTATCAAGTATCTGGATTTCATAAATTCCCTGTATTTCTATTCCGCTGTTGCCCCTGCCCTGTCCTTCACCTGTAACCAACGAGGGTGTTCTCCATTCAATGTGCAACTGGAAGTCTTCAAAACTGCGTTTTGTTGTTAAAGAACCCGAACCCCGGGACGCTTCAATAGCGCCATCCTTAATAATCCAGGTGACAGCAGGTTTTGCAGTCATTGTTCTGTTGGGTCCGAAACCAAATTCCTGCCATTCTTTATTAATATCCGTACCATCAAATAAAACAATGGCATCTGCCGGAGGGTCATCATCAGTTTTACCCGGTTGTACAATGGTCACCTCAGGATCCATTATATGTTTTATCTCTGTAAGAAACATGTTTTTCTGCATAGGTGATAAGGAATCATACAGGTTTTGCAGTCTCTTAATTGCTGCTTGTTGACCTGGCATAAACCTTTGAGGTATCTGTGCAAAGCTAACTGCGAAAGAAAACAGCATTATAATAAACAAATTAAGGTGTTTCATGATTTGAATAATTGAAAAGTTTAACGTTCTATAATTTTTATTTTATGTTACAGAGAATTTACGAACCTATAGTATAAGACTCAAATCACCTTAATTAATGGCAGATGATTGCGCAGGACAATATACAATATTTATCAAAAAAAAGAGGGTGTCTTCATCCGGACTAATTTCAAGACACCCTCTCCCGATCCATTATTATTTAAAAATCATAGTTCACTTCAGGTATTAATACCCCGGATTCTGAGTCAGATTTGTGTTTAGATTTAAAACATTCTGTGGTATTGGTAATACAGTAGTATACCCGTCAGCATCATACGACCAGGCAACAGACACATTTGCATGAGGACAACCGACATATTTATCAAGTGTAGCTTCAGTGTATGTGCCAAAACGTATCTGATCTTCACGGCGCCAGGATTCCCATGCCAGTTCCAATCCGCGTTCATCGAGTATCGCCTGAGCATTGACTGAGGTTCTCGGTGTTGCATTAACACGGGCACGAACCTGATTTATAAGTGCAAGTGCACCTGCGGCGTCTCCATTACGATATTTGGCTTCGGCAGCAAGTAAAAGCGCATCAGCATACCGGTACACAACAATATCGGCGTCAGTGTCAGATTTAGACCATGAGATAGAACCGGGATCGAATTGAACTTTCTTTAAACGGGCACCGCCCCACTTCACAATATACTTTCCTTTTAAATCACTAAAATCTGTGGTGTTATAATCAGGAAGGGCATCGAACGGCAGATATTCACCATAAGGTTTGTAAGTTTCAGATATACCGGAAGCAACTGGAGCGCCGGTTTTGCCATACACAGGGCCCCACCAGAAAGACAAATTCCAACGGGGATCTGCATTCGAAAAATCATAGGTCTGATCCCCTGTTTTAATACCGCCAAACAGATAAGCACACTCTAAAGTTGCACACGGACCATTGGCCCCGAAACCTCCTATTGCAGAAGCGTGTGCGTAATTTGTAGTCATCAGAGGCAGGGATAGCCAATGCTTTATAGTAGTTTTGTCATTAGGACGAACCCAGATCAGTTCCTGATTACCATCATTTCCTACAAGAAACAGCTTTGTAAAATCGGGTGTTAATATATACCCTGATGCAGCAAGTTTTCCCTGACAATAAATAACCGTTTCCCAGGCATTGCGTTCTGTACCATCAAGTGTAATTTTAATGGTTTTTCCGGAATTTGTTATATAGGATTCAACGGCGCTGACACCACCGGTGAATTTTCCGTCGTTCCAGGTATCTGACGCATAAACAGGTGCATTGATAGCCAGTTTTGCCATCATCATATAACCGACATCTTGCGTTATTCTGCCATAAAATGCGGTACTTGGATCAGGAGACCTACCTGCCTTAAGAAGAGGAATGACCGCAGTGAGTTCGTCACGAACAAATGCATAAACCTGGCTTCTGGTTGACTGAACAACACCTGACATAGCAGTAGAAGTGGATGTTACAATAGGAACCCTTGCAAAATTATTCAGGGCAAGCATATAATAATATGTCCGCAATGCTCTGATTTCGTAGATATAATCAGTCAGGTAACTACCGCCTCCGGCATCAACCAAAGCCTGAAGCCTTTCCATTGCCCTGTTACACAAACCAACCATTTTGTAAATATCATTCCACATCACCAGAAAATCACTGAATGAAGCGTTCCAGCCGTGAAAAAAATTGTTTTGATGGATTCCGCCATCAACCCAGTCGCCCTGCCGGCCGGGAATCATGCCAAGGTCCGCACTAAATTCCTGATTTCGGTAGTAATAACCATAAGCAAAACCCTGATCATCACCAAAAAAGCCAACATTTCCCGTTTCGATGTAAAGAGATGCCACTGTATTTATATATACAAGCGTCGGAGTACTGTATGCTTCCAGCTCACTGATCTGGCTATAAGGAGTCTCTTCAAGAAAATCGGAACAGCCGAAATTCGCCAATATAAGTACTACACTTAAAGTAATCAATATTTTTTTCATATCTATATATCTTTAAAAGTAAATAAATAAGACAAATACTAGAAATTAAACGACAACTGAAGAGTATAAGTCCGTAAAAGTGGATAGATATTACG
>CAYNGW010000137.1:3044-5868 GCA_964396955.1 uncultured Rikenellaceae bacterium
CAACATTATTGCACGAGAGCGCGACGCGTGCACTCGAAACAACCTTCAGTTTACTTGTCGGAATGTTGTATCCCAAAGTAATGTATTCAACATTTGTATAATCGCCTTTTTCCAGCCAGTATGAGGTGTGAATAACCTGGTAAATTGACAACCCGGGGGCGGTTGTTAATACATTGTATGAGGGAAATTGATTGAGGTTATTCAGGGACACTGCCGTATAATTATAAATCATATGTCCGAATGCACCGCTGAGTTGTGTTGACAAATCAAATCTTTTATACCTCAGTTGCAAACTCAGGTTTGCTGTTATTTTTGGTGTCACCTGACCCTGAATTTCACGATCCGCGTTATCTCCCTGATCTATCTTACCATCACCATCAACATCAACAAAGTCGTATGTATTCTTACCATTAGCATCAGTAATAAATCCATTATGCACAGGTAAACGGAATAAGCCTACGGTTTGTCCTTCAGCCATATAGGTTACGTTAGTGTTTGAAGTATGTCCTGCTCCCCCGGATCCTACAAGAGGAATCCATAAGGCTGTCGTAAGCTCTTCACCCTTATAAGTGCCATGTAATGAAACAAGCTCGTTTTTCTGAAATGTCACATTACCTCCGATATTCAATCCCCAGTCTGCACTCCTGATAACTTCACCCGATAAGGTTACCTCAACTCCCGTATTAGTCATTTCTCCCATATTTGCAAGAAGCCGGGAATAAACAAAGGGAGGAACCGATACCGTATAGGTGTAAAGAAGGTCCTTGGTAGTTGACTGGTAATAGTCAAATGTACCTGTCAGACGATTATTTAAAACGGCAAAATCAAATCCGGCATCAAATGTGTATTTTGTCTCCCATTTAAGATCGGGATTTTCATTTTGCTGGTAGGCATAACTGACCACAGGTTTACCACCATAAGTAGTAACCCCGCTTGGTCCCTCAAGTTCCAGAGAATTATAGGGTTGAATCAGGTTCTGATTACCTGTTACACCATAACCGACACGTAATTTCAGATTGGAGACCAGGCTCTGACTTTTCATAAAGTCTTCATTGGTTACAAGCCATGCAGCGGACGCCGACGGGAAAAAGCCCCATTTATTATTTGCACCGAGTTTTGAGGAACCATCGGCCCGGGCATTCAGTGTCACAACATATTTACCATTAAACATATAGTTTATACGGCCCATATATGAAAGAATATTGTTCTTCACAGCGTTTGATGTGACATTTCCATAGCTGACACTTGATCCGGACTGGAAATTGTTGTATTTCGGAACATTGGTTTCAAAACCAGTGACAACTGCCTGATCCCAGTAAGTAAAATATGACTGACCTTCCATCAATGCCACAACGTTAATTGAATGTTTCCCTATATCTTTCACAAAAGTTAACTGTACATTTCCAAGCCAGTTTCTTTCAAACGTATTCCTCACAGTTGCTGAACCCCTGCTACCACTTAATTGCTGATAATGATCATTGGGTGTATATTGCTTGTTTAATGAATTATTTTGATCAAATGATCCGAATGCACTTAATGTAAGTCCTTTTATGATGGTTAAAGAGGCTCTTCCACTTGGCATGATACGATTGGATTCAGTATGATTCTCGATTTCCGAAGCTTCACCCGGATGAGTTGCCATGGAAGCATTGGGATCAAAATCCCAGTATCCTGTTGTAGTATTTCTATAGGAAGGGAATGTAGGATTATAATTTAATGCTGAGGTCCAAATCCCGTCTATAGGATCATGTCTGTCAGTATAGAATGCCATAACGTTCAATTCAAGCTTTAACCTGTCCCCAAGGCCCGTCTGGCTGCCATTAAAACGTACAGAGTAAGTTGTATTGTCTGAGTTGCGGATCTGACCAACCTTGCTGTTTACGCCAATTGAGGCAAGCATATTCGATTTTGCAGTTCCCTGGGTAAACGTAAGGTTATGGCTGTTCTGTGATATAAAATCATTCGACAGCCAGTCCTGCCAATCTGTACTGGCTCCCTTATCATTACCTGAGCTGCTGAACTTATTTACATTAAGGTCTCTCCACTCAGGTCCAGATAATACTTCAAGTCTTTTATAAGCCTGACTATAACCAAACTGGCCGCTATATGATAAATTGCCAATACCCTCTTTGCCTTTTTTTGTTCTCGCAATAATGACACCTGATGCTCCGCGTGAACCATACTGTGCAGTTTCTGAGGCATCTTTCAGAATAATGATCTCCTCAATGTCCTGTGGCGACATATTATTAAGTATGGTAATTGAACCATATACACCATCAATAATAACCAAAGGATCATTGCCTCCTGATAGTGAATTAAGACCACGCAGACGTACTGTCGGATCTGCATTGACATTGCCTCCGTTTTTTGAAATTACCAGACCCGCAACTTTCCCATTGATAGCAGCAATAGGGCTTTCAACATAACCGGTATTCATGCCATCAGAGGTGATCCGCTCAACTGCACCCGATATGGAACGCTTATTTCCAATTGCATAACCGATAACAACAACATCACTCAATTTCAGTATATCCTCTGCAAGAGTTATGTCTAAACGCGTTTTTCCTGCTACCGGAACTTCCTGTGTAATATAACCAACATAGGAAATTACCAATACATCTTCGTTCCTTACATCAACTGAAAAATTCCCGTTTGCATCAGTATAAACACCCTGGCTGGTTCCCTTAACAGCAACTGTTACACCTGTAAGCGGGGAACCATCTTCTGTTAAGACAGTTCCGCTTACCCTGTTTTGGGCAAAGGAATTCAAGCTAAACATCACAATAAACATTGTGCACATTAGCATCTTAATAGAATTTCGAAA
>CAYNGW010000138.1:0-5826 GCA_964396955.1 uncultured Rikenellaceae bacterium
CATTCCAATCACCATAACATCATCCACCTGATCGCGATCGCCCTTCCATTTTTCAAAGGTATTGTCGAGGATCTCTTTCTGAAGCTCCATTGATTTGGAATGATTTCTCAACAGGAGATCCTGAAATGGTTTGTACATGAATTTCTTTCCCCTGGGACCTCCGAACTGATCTGCGTATCCGTCTGAGAAAAGGTACAGATAATCGCCTTTTTTAATTTCAATGACCTGATTCGTAAAGGGAGTGAACGAGATAAAGTGTATTCCAATCGGCATGCGGTCAGCCTGGTATTTCATCATTGTACTGTCCCTTATTATATACAGCGGATTGTTAGCTCCTGCATAGTCAAGTTTTCGGGCTTTCATGTCAAGAATACAAAGTGAGATATCCATCCCGTCGCGAGCTTCCCCCGTCAAACCTTTCTGTTTCAGAGTATTAATGATCTCATCTCTGAGCAGGTTAAGTATCATGGCTGCATTTTCAATTTCCCTGGTATTGACTATTTCCTCCAGGAAGGCATGTCCAAGCATGCTCATGAATGCACCCGGCACCCCATGACCTGTGCAATCGCCGGCTGCAACAAATATCTTATTCTGTTTTCTTACACCCCAGTAAAAATCACCGCTCACAATAGCCTTGGGTTTATAGAGTATGAAATTCTCAATGCCCCATGAATTAAGGAAATCAATGGGAGGAAGAACGGCGGCCTGTATCCTGCTTGCATACTGTATGCTGTCGGTAATTGACTGGTTCTTCTGTTCAATTATATCCTTCTGTTTCAGTATCTCGGTATTCATGATCTCGAGGTCTGCATTTATCTTTTCAATTTCCAGTTTGCGTTCAGCAAGCAGACGATTTTTCTTTCTTGTGGATAAAAGACTGAAAAGAATGATTATGGCAACCAGCAGCATCAGTGAGCCTATTCCAACAGCAAGCTGCCGTGCAAGCCTCTCATTCTTAAGTTCAGTTTCTTTCTGCAGTTTATCCTTTTCGAGAAGCTGGTTGGTCTGTGCCAGAGCAAGAGAATCGCGGTCCTTACGTTCAAGCAGGAGACTGTCGATAGCCTGCTGCTGCTGAAGCGACCTTACCTCCTGCTCTCTCTGGCCAAGCTCATACCTTTCTTTTTCAAGTGTGAGTGATTGTGCAAGCCTGTCTTTCTCGGACCTCTCAAGAGCTCTTTCATTCATCAGCAGTTTGAGCTCATTTTCCCTTCGCTGTGATTCAGCTCTCAGGGTTTTTAATTCCAGCCAGCGGATCTCCTCTGCAGCCACTTCATTTCTTATCCTTTGTTCTGTGGCATCAAATCCGGCAAGATTATCTGCTGCCTCTCTCTCAGCAATACGGTCCGCATAATTAAGTGAATCACGCAGATTAAGGTGTTTCTCGTAATACTCAAGCGCTTTGACAAAGTCATTTCCTTTTTCCAGCACATCGGAATAATCCTTGTAACATAGCTGAAGCACATCAAGATTCCCTGAAGCTTTTGCATATTCTATACAGCTCAGGCAATACATTTCGGCATGATAATTATCGCCTTTATTGAAATAGATCTTTGCGATGATCCGGTTTATGCGCGCAACCTCATCAATCCTACCTGAATTCTCTGCATACTGTAAAGCTTTTTCAAAACACCTGAGCATCTCAACCTGGTTTCCAAGATTCTGATGACAGATCGCTATATTTGACCAGGCATCAGTAAGGAAAAAATCATCGCTGCCTCCCTTTTCTGAAAACTCAACGGCTTTCCTGAAGTTTTCCAATGCTGCATTAAGGTCATCCTTTCTAAACATCAGGAACCCTGACTGGTTATAGGTCGCAGCAATATTCTTATAGTCATTCCTGAGCATATAGAATGACAGTAATTTCTGATATTCTTCGTAAGACTGATCGTATTTTTCCAGCTGGATATATATTGTACCCAGTTTTTCTGTACATCTCAGAAGTCCGGTTGTATCATTTATTTTATTATAATAGAAAGCGGCTGCGTTATACCATCGGGATGATAAAGAATCGACAGGGAGATAATAATACGACATTCCGGTTAACTCAGCTGAAGATGCCAGCATCATGGCATCCTGCTCACCGTAAAGTATGAACTCCTGTTCAGAATATTGCGCAGATTTTTTATATGCACCAGCCCGGAAATAATTCCAGGCAATCATTCTCAGGATCCTTGCTTCATTTTCTTTATCAGCAAGTTTTGTAAACGCTGAATGTGCCCTTAAATAATTGCGAAGGACTTCTTCCCAGTCTCCCCGGTTTTCATATATGGAAGCAAGTAATTCATAATCAGCAGCTTCAATATTTACCAGGTTCCTTTCCGAGGCAATCGCCAGTGATTTTGAAATATAATCAAGTGCACTGTCACTCTGATTGATAAAATTGAACCTCTGCGCACTTTCCATATAAGCGGCTGCTTTTGACGAATCAGCTTCCCTTTCCTGGATGAGCCGGGTTCTGGCTGACAGTGTGTCCTGCCCTTCTGCCTGATACAGAAATGACGAAAAGATAAGCATCACAACAATTATTGAATCTTTCCTTTTCATCAGTTAAGGGAATAGGTTAGTCCAAGATGGATGCTTCGCCCTGTCTGAGGATTGTAGGGGAGGGGGGTCTTCATTCCTGAATATACGGGACCTCCGTATCTCTCATCAAATATGTTGTTGACTTTAATATAACCGTTCAGATTAGCTCCGATCTGGTAATTTGCCACGGCATTCATACTATAAGATCCGTCAAAGTCTTTAAAGATAGTCTCATAAATATCCTTAAAAGGTATAATAAGTCTTAACCAGCTTGATTCCCACATACTCGTAATCTGCAGATAAAGATTCTTAACAGGCCTCATTGATATTTTCATCTGGCCGTAATGGCTGGGAATAAGCTTGAAATTGCTTATATAATCGGTGGTATACTCGGTGGCAATCTGTAAGATTTCAGGAAATTTCTCACTCGATGTGCCAAATGTAAGACTTACCTCCCCGTTAAGATGTATTGATTTTACTATGTCATTGAACTTAAAAGTACCCTGGAGGCCGTAAAGTCTTGATACTGATTCGTCACTGTTTATTCTTTTCACCACGGTGGCTGTATCGGGCTTGATTATAGCCAGCGGAAGGTCCAGTTCCGATGCATGAACAATACCATCTAAAATCAGATTCCGGATTTCATTATAATATATTGAGATATTGAGGTTTAATCCTTTCTTATATTTTTTAATGAGGCCCAGCTCTACCGACATATATTTTTCAGGCTTAAGATTACGGTTAGGAACAGCAATATAGATCAGGCTGTCATGGTTCAATCCGGCTTTATAAGCAATTGACTGCCACGCAAGGGATGACGGAGGAGCTTTGTATGCAAATCCGACGGAGGCTCTGAAACTGGTTCTTGGATTCATTATGTAAAGCCCTGCCAGCCTGGGACTTAAACTGGTACCGTACTTGGAGTTGTCATCAATTCTGACACCTCCCATAAACCTGAAGGACTTGAGGGAGTAATAAGCTTGCGAGAAAAGTGAAAAATTATGGTAAACAAGAGGATTGATCCCAAAATTACCTGATAACGTATCAGGGAGGGCCACTTTTGTACTGAAGTAACTGTATTCACGCTGGTTGAACGGGGCATCAAGAAAGTTTGTCTGGGGCAGGTTCCCGGAATACTGGTAAGTGATGCCAGACATTATTTCCAGGTTATTTACAGGCATTACTGTAAACAGTTGTTCAAATAACATGTCACTCCCTGCAGAATACCTGTAAACCTTATCTGTATAATCAATAAAAGTAATCCCCAGACTGGAGTTGTTATCCATTTTATAAACAAGATTTGAGAAATTCGTGGTAGTAATAAACTTTGGGGTCCACTCGCGATTATAGCTTACAGTAGTTGATCTTATATTTTCGCCCCAGTAATTCTGGGGATTATTGTACTTATAAAAATAAGGGGACTGGCTGAGCGAACTATGTGTTCGCCTGTACATATTATTGAATGACAAGGATATACCTCTGTATTTTATCTGGAAGCCCAGGTTATTGCTTGCTGCAGGCAGGTCTTCAATTGCCGGAAGGATCAAAGATCCTTCATAATTTACCGGAAAGTTCTCATTAATGAAATCGGAAGGTTCAATGCCGTTATTGTGCAGGATAGTTTCAGTTATCCCGAGAGGTTCATAATCTTTACCACCAATGTTGTATTTTACATTGGTATTCTGAAGTTGCTGCAGTGGATTATATACATCTTCATATCTTTTCTTGATATTCAGATCGCTTACCTCGCTCAGTCCTCCGTAGAATGTGTATTGCATTATGTTCTTATTCTTGCCCGTCTTGCCGCCGACTATAAAATTGCCGCTTCGGTAATCAAGCTGACCCAGTCCGATATCTCCCATTACGAATGTGCCTTTATCAGCCTCTTTAGTAATGATATTGATCACACCGGATACTGCATCAGCTCCATAAACTGCTGCCGCCGGACCATATATTACCTCAATTCTTTCGGCCTGGCGCACAGGAAGCTGAGCTCCAATAGGCATGCCGATCACCGCACCCGGCTTTATGGGAAGGCCGTTGATTAGGATCATTGTATAAAGGTTTCCGATAAGCCCTCTCAGTTCAAAACTCTCACCAAGCTCACCAGATCCCGGTTGAGAGACTCTTATGCCTGGCAGGCTTTTTATAATGTCAATCAATGAATTATAATGATTAAGGACTATTTCTTCCCTGGTTACGACATAAATGGTGATAGGTAATTCCCCAATGCGTTTTGAACTGCGGCTGGCAGAAATAACATTCATTTCTGAAGTGTCATCCTCAAAAGCAAGGTCTTCGGCGTCCAGCTTTTCAACTTTTCTCTGCCCGGCAACATCTGTTTGCTGACCTTCAAGACCAATAAAGGAAAGCAGAAGAAATACGATTAGAATAATTTTAATTTTCATCTCCCGGAAATTCAGAATAAAATTATTAAAAATAAATTTAACGGGGGAATTTATTATTATTAAGAAGGGATCCCTCACTGCCATAGTTAAATACGTTCTTTACATTACCTGTCACTCTGAAGTGAAGCGAAGAATCTTTTTAATCTTTTGCTTTTTTTCTGGTTATTATATTATTTTTATTTCCTGATTCCTTAGCAAATCTATAGATAAATAATATAAAATAAATCAGCGTGTCAATGAAAACAAATCGTTCAAGAAGAGATTTCCTAAGGGTGTCTGCAGCAGGCGCTTTAGGAGCATTTGTATTCTCACAGTATTCATGTAAGAATGCTGCCAAAAAAGCCCCGGCTACAACAGATGTAGTCGATCCCAGAACCTTCGGCATAGGGCTTCAGCTTTATACGGTACGGGATGCCATGGCAAAAGACGTTCCCGGCACTTTAAAACTGGTATCCGATGCAGGATACAAATATGTTGAGCTGGCTGATTATGCTGATGGCAAGTTTTACAGCTATGCCCCGGTTGAATTTAAAAAACTGGTAAATGACCTTGGCATGGAGATACTGAGCAGTCATACACAGGTGGAAGGAGTTGGCGTTACAATGGATAATGCCCGAAAGATGGCAGAAGATCATGCTGTCCTCGGTGCAAAATACTGTCTGCAGCCATGGATAGTTGAGGAAATGCGCACTTCCATTGCCAGTTACCAGAGGATGGCTGCAAACTGGAACCAGATAGGACAGGTTATGAAAGACTTCGGGATACAGTTCGGGTATCATAACCATAATTTTGAATTTGCCACTGTTGAAGGCAAGGTCCCTTATTTTGATGTTATGCTTGCTGAACTGGACAAAGATCTTGTTGTTATGGAGCTTGATATGTTCTGGGCCACCAA
>CAYNGW010000139.1:0-5824 GCA_964396955.1 uncultured Rikenellaceae bacterium
AATCGGAAAATAAAAAGATTTCAGGTTCCAGGTTCCAGGTTCCAGGTTCCAGGTTCCAGATTCCAGGTTCCAGGTTCCAGGTTCCAGGTTATTAAGAACCATGAATCTGAAATTTGGAATTTGGAATTTGGAATTACTTTACTTTTCCTACAAAACTTCTCTGGTAATCATCAAAGCTCTTGGTTTTATATGCCTTGTCTGCGAAGAAACTAAGGAGTACTTCCATATCTTTTGGTTCTCTGTATCCTGGTACCGGCGATACACCGAGCTTTTCTTCATCCTGCGTCAGGAAAACAACGGTTGGATAGGATAACTGCCCCTGGAGAAGGGCAACGGCCAGCTGATGGGCTCTGCCCGCTTTACCATCGTTGATGAATGTCTGTCCCAGGAAGGTGATGGATTCTTTTCCTTCTGCATTGAATTTAACCGGATAGAACTTTGTATTCAGAATATCTGCAATTACTGAATTTGTGAATGTATCCTGGTCCATTTTTTTGCACCAGCCGCACCAGTCAGTATATGCATCAATAAATAATGGACGGGGAGAATATTTCATGAGCTTTTCAGCTTCCTGAATGGTGTACCATTTAACATTCGCTATTCCGCTTGTGCCAGGTTTCTGTGAAAAGAGGGTGGATGTTATCAGGGCAATTAAGGATATGAGAAGTATCTTTTTCATAAAACTATTTATCAATAATGAAATGCAAATTAAATGATTTTTTACTTACAACAATCAGACCGGAAATTAGTTCATTTTTAATGATAATAATCCGCGGTCACATCTGATTTATTTATTTATATTTACCGGTCAAAATTATAAATTCTATAAATGGAAACAATAACAAATACCTTACGCGATTCCAAGGCAGCACGCTGGACCGCATTAGCATTGATCTCATTTACGATGCTTTGTGGTTATTGGCTTACCGATGTCATGGCACCACTGAAGCCGCTTCTTGAGAAAGAACTGTTGTGGGACAGTGCTGAATTTGGATTCTTCACAAGTGCGTATGGATGGTTCAATGTATTTCTCGGCATGCTTATCATAGGAGGCATTATTCTCGACAAAATGGGCGTAAGATTTACCGGGAAAATGGCTACGATAATTATGGTTGTCGGCACAGGTCTCAAGTACTGGGCAATATCAACGCATGTACTTGACGGAAAAGAAATTATTGGCATGAATGCTCAGGTAGTTCTGGCCGGACTTGGTTATGCGACATTCGGTGTGGGTGTCGAAACAGCCGGTATTACGGTATCAAAGATCATTGTCAAATGGTTCAAGGGCAAGGAACTTGCACTGGCCATGGGCCTGGAAATGTCGACAGCACGTATTGGAACGACCTTGGCGCTCTGGACCTCAATTCCTATTGCAACTGCAATGCATGGAGTTTCAAAACCCGTTCTTCTCTGCCTTATAATGCTTTGTATCGGACTGATCACTTTCTTCGTATATACGGTTATGGATAAAAAACTTGACAAATCTATTGCCGATGAAGGTTCATTTGTTGAAGAGGAATCTTTCAAAATAAAGGATATACTTGTTATTCTCAGGAGCAAAGGGTGGTGGCTTATTGCGATTCTATGCCTTCTTTTCTATTCCGGAGTGTTTCCTTTCATCAAATATGCCACGGATCTGATGATCAATAAGTTTCATATCACTGATAAATTTGCCGGCATTATTCCGGGGATGCTTACCATAGGAGCAATAGCCATGACTCCGTTTTTTGGAAACCTTTATGATCGCAAGGGCAAGGGAGCGACCATCATGATTATCGGAGCCTTCCTTCTGGTCTTCGTCCATGCCATGTTTTCAATACCCCTGTTTTCCCAGAAGTGGATTGCAGTTTTTCTGATCATTATTCTCGGGGTCGCTTTTTCCCTGGTGCCTTCAGCCATGTGGCCTTCAGTACCTAAAATTATTCCGGAAAAACAGCTCGGCACTGCATATGGGTTGATTTTTATGGTCCAGAATGTAGGACTTTCGCTGGTACCATTGCTTATCGGCTCGGTGCTCGATAAGTTCTGCATAGACGGCACGAGAATGCTTGATGGTGTGGAGGTTTCTACGTATAATTACACTCTGCCGATGATCATATTTGCTTGCTTCGGACTGCTGGCGATCCTGTTTGCATTCCTCTTAAAGGCAGAAAACAAGAAAAAAGGTTACGGACTTGAATTGCCGAATATTAAGAAGTGATATACTCTGATTTCCTGGTATCTCTATCTTTAAAATCCTTTGAGTTCCTTTGTGAATAACCTTTGTGAAAGGCTCTTTGTGGTTAAACCTTAACCTGGAACACGGAACTCTTCATTATGCCATTTTTATCAGGATAGACTTGATGGTATCGGTTACATCCTCCTCTTCATCGACACACCTTTCAAGGATTTCAAGTATCTTATTGTTTTTCAGCAGTTCAGCTGCGTCCTTTTCTTTGTCAAAAAGCTCCGAGACTGCAAAATAATAATATTCATCAACCTTGTGTTCAATGGCTGTTACATTATTACAGGCATTGGTAATCTCAGCTTTATTCGCCGCTGCATCGTTAAGACAGTGTATACATGTCTCAATTTCTTTTGCTGCCTCGTATATCGAATCTGCCATCTCTTTGTATACCGGCATCAGATTTTTGGGTTTATACAGACAAATCCTCCTTGCGATCCCATTGATTGAATCAACAACATCATCAATGTGGGCAGTAAGCTCATGAATATCTTCCCTGTCGAAAGGAGTGATAAAAGATTTATTCAACTGCTGATAGGTTTTATCTGTGATCTGATCTCCTATATGTTCAACATCTTTAATCTCTTTATTAAACCTTTCATGATCTTCTGCTGTGTCGCTCGATATCATCTGACGCAGCAAAGAAGCAGCCTTTACAAGGTTTTTTGCATCCTCTTCAAAAAGAGGGTAAAAAGAGTGATCCTTTGGTACAAAAAATTTAAGAAACTTATCTATGTTCATTTTGATGATTTATTAGATTTAAAATTATAAATTTTTAATTTATCCAGTTAAATAAAAAGTACATTACAGCGCCTATAATTCCTGATACAGGTATTGTAAGTATCCATGCCCAGAATATTTTTGTCGTGACTCCCCATCTGACGGCCGATAATCCTCTTCGTGCCCCGACTCCGATTATTGAGCCTGTTATTGTATGCGTTGTACTTACCGGGATCCCGAAATGTGTGGCTCCGAACAGAGTAAGGGCGCCTGCTGTTTCAGCGCAGAATCCTTCGAATGGTTTCAGCTTTGTGATTTTTTGTCCCATGGTCTTGACAATCCTCCATCCCCCTAATAACGTACCCAGTGCAATAGCAGCCTGGCATGATAGTACTATCCATAAGTGAATCTTATCACCTTTCATGGCCAATCCTGAGATTATTAAGGCAGCCCAAATTATTCCCATCGATTTCTGTGCATCATTTCCGCCATGCCCAAGGCTGAATGCTGCAGCAGAAACCAGCTGAAGCCTTCGGAAGTATTTATCAATCCCGAATGGAGTATGTTTTCTTACAAGGAACTGTACTGATATCGAAATTATGAAGCCGATGACCATACCAAGCAGAGGAGCAACAACAATAAATGCCACAATTTTAATTACTCCGCCCGTAATGACAGATCCCATCCCTGAACTGGCAATTGCTGCGCCAACCAGTCCTCCAACCAGGGTATGGGATGAACTGGATGGCAATCCCAACCGCCAGGTAATCAAATTCCATGTAATAGCCGCTATCAGAGCTGCACCGATCACATTAAGGTTTATAACATCCGGATTAACAACACCATAACTCATTGTTGTTGCGACTTTTAAAGGGAACACCATGAAAGCTATGAAATTAAATATTGCAGCCATAAGAACTGCAGAAAACGGTGAAAGTACTTTTGTCGAAACTACAGTTGCAATTGAATTGGCAGAATCATGGAATCCGTTAATAAAATCAAAGATAATGACAAGCGCAATTATTATATACAGAAACGTCATTCGTAAGATTTTAACGTAATTTGCTTAAGGGATTAATGCATAATGATAAAAAGGTAATATGTTCATTACTTAATAATTACGTCTATGCCTGATCAAATCGGTGCCCAAAAGTAAATAAACCGGTAGAGATTTCAAAATGATGAACAGGTTAAGTTTTCAGTTGAATTTGAACAATGTAATAAGTTAAATCCATGGAACTCTTTTAAAGTTTTCCCATTATTAATCATTATTTTTATGTACAAATTATACTACATTTATCAGATAAACATTTTTAAACTAAAGCCCCTTGAATATGAGCGACATACGTAAACTTGAACCGAAACAGCTATGGAATTTTTTCTATGACATAACTCAGATCCCTCACCCCTCAAAGAAGGAGAAGAGAATTGTCGATTATGTAGTGAAATTCGGCAAAAACCATAAGCTTGAGACCATAGTCGATAAAGTCGGTAACGTAATTATAAAAAAGTCAGCTACGAAAGGAATGGAGAAACGCAAAGGCGTTATTCTCCAGACACACCTCGACATGGTGCCTCAAAAGAATGACGACAAGAAACATGATTTTGAAAAGGATCCTATCCAGGCAATCATCGATGGCGACTGGGTAAAAGCCAATGGAACAACCCTTGGTTCGGATAACGGGATCGGCGTGGCTGCCACTCTTGCCGTATTGGCTTCAAAAGATGTACAGCATGGTCCGCTCGAAGCTCTCTTCACTATTGATGAAGAAACAGGAATGACCGGTGTTTTCGGGCTTAAGAAAGGTCTTTTGAAAGGCGATATCCTCATGAATCTCGATTCGGAAGATGAACATGAACTATGCGTGGGATGCGCTGGAGGGATTGATGTAAGCGCAGTGAAGAAATACAGGGAAGAGAAGGCTCCCGGCAGGATGACCGCATACAGGATAACTGCAAAAGGACTAAAAGGCGGACATTCAGGTGTCGATATTGCACTTGGAAGGGCAAACTCCAACAAGCTCATGTTCCGGTTCCTGATGCAGGCTGAGTCAGATTTCGGGATAAGGATCGCTGAAGCCGCGGGAGGAAATCTCCGTAATGCAATTCCCCGTGAATCTTATTCTGTAGTGCTTGTAGCAATTGCAAAAGCCAGAGCTTTTGAAAAATTCGTAAAGGGATACGACAAGATTTACAGGGCTGAATTTGCCGAGACTGAACCTGATCTGTCATTTACATACAAAAAGTGCGAAATGCCGGCAAAAGTGCTGGCTAAACCGGATCAGTACAAAATCATAAGGGCTGTTTTTGCATGCCCATGTGGTGTCCTGCGAATGAGTCAGGCTATGAAGGGACTGGTTGAGACATCAAACAATATGGCAATTGTAAAAGTCATTAAAGGTAATTTTGAAGTTCATAATCTGTGCCGCAGTGCAGTCAACTCCTCCAAAGAGTCAACCGCATGGAGGATCGCAGCAGTATTCCACCTGATGGATGCAAAAGTCACAATGACAGGAGGTTATCCCGGCTGGAAACCCAATATGGCTTCCACTGTTCTTAAAACCCTGAGCAGCAACTTCAAGAAGTTGTTCGGTGTTGAACCGGATGTAAAAGCTATTCATGCAGGACTTGAATGCGCTATTATCGGAGGTGTCTACCCGGATCTGGATATGATCTCATTCGGACCAACAATCAAGTTCCCTCACTCCCCGGATGAGAAAGTGAACATACCGTCAGTGAAGAAGTTTTATGCTTTTCTGTGTGAAAGCCTGAAACAGGTGCCGGCTAAATAGCATAGGGCACAGGGCATAGGGCTCAGGGCAAGAATTCCTGAGCTCTGAGCTATTCAACCTTAATTTCTACCAGCAAATCATCCTTCAT
>CAYNGW010000140.1:0-5801 GCA_964396955.1 uncultured Rikenellaceae bacterium
ATGATAAACCATCCGTTCTGTGCAAGGTTACGACCATCAAAGAGCATCAGTTCAGTATCCACCCCCTGAATCTTTACAAAGCATTCCGGATCCTCCGGTGCCAGTATTATCGTTTTACCTGTTGCCATGGGATAAGGCACAATAAATTCACCTCTGCCCCTGTCATCAAATGTTGTATGGCCAGCAAACTGAGCTATCTTTTTACTTATGGATTCAATTTTCGTATTTCCGGAGGGGTATCTTGGGAGATTACCAGGTCTGCCATCAACCAGATACGTTTTTTCAAAGTATGATGAGGGTATAAACTCAAGATTAAACCCTGCATTTCCCTCCAGTTCTTTTGGCAGTGGTTTGTCTAAATATACATTAATTTCTACTCCATTATCTTTGGCTGTAACACTTATTTTAGAGTTAAAATTAAAATCTTTATAACTCAACTCAACATTTATAGTTTTGTTTGCCTCATCAACTTTACGGTCAACAACCGAGGGAACCAGATCCCATTGTTCCGGAGTATTCTGTAACCTTACGGCACCACCGGTCGAAGTCCTTACACCATGATGAATAATTTCAATTCCGGCAGTTTTTTCATCGAAAAACATACCGGTGTATTGATTGCTATAAACTAATACATTAACCCCCTGAATTTCAAAATATCCCAGTTCATTCAGTTGCAGTTTCTGGGCAAAAGTTCCATTATCAATAAATGAAAGACACACCATTGAAATAAATATGCCCAATGTAATCTTTGGAAAGATCCCTTTTCTTCTAAAATGTCCATCCAAAAAGTTATTTGTACCCATTCTTCTTTTTTTATTAATCTTCATACTAATTAATTTTTGATTATTTTTATATTAATCTACAATCACACATCCACCATTGGTGGGAATTATCAAGTCAAGTTCCTGTTTTTTGTTCAGTTTTACCAAAGTTACCACCCCATTCAATTTTTCGTCGTCACTGTAAAATTTAACTTCAGTACCACCTTGAATCATAGGGAGTGTAACTTTCAATTTTAAGGTTTCTTTTTGTGCATTAACTCCGGTGATGTACCATTTATCACCATGCCGTCGGGCCAATACTGCGTATCTGCCAGGATATCCGTCGATGAAGCGAACTTCGTCCCATAATGTTGGTACCTTTTTCATAAAGTCAATTGCCCATTCCGGAGCATCGTTAAGATTGTTTGGAGCCAGTGCGAAATGTTGAACACCGCTTTGGAAAAGCACAGCCGTTGCCAATGCAAACACATCAGATGTTAAACGCCGGGAGCCGCGGTTTGGTGTGTTATTACCATTGTAAAACTTATTCAGCGCGCTACCGCCAAAATCCATGCTACCAACTGTATTTCTGATGAAGGGATGTAAACAGGCGTTAAAAGCTTCATTATCGCAACTTTTTTGTGAGAAGAACAGGTTTTCGCTTGCAAGTACCGCCTCACTGGCAGCATAATTGGGGAACATGCGTTCCCATCCGCGTGGAAGGGTACAACCGTGGAAAATAACCATGATGCCATAATCATTGGCATCATACAGGATATCTTCATATAGTTTCATTGTCACCTGTTTGTCGCCGCCAAAAAAGTCGACTTTTATACCGCGTACACCAATGCTTTTCAACCAGGCCATCTCTTTTCTTCGTGTAATAGGGTTATCCATGATGCCAAGAGGGCCTTGCGGTGCATCGTTCCAATAACCGTTTGAGTTGTACCACAAATAAAGGGCAACATTTTTGCCTGCCCCATATTTAGCCAGCTCCTCTATTTTGTCACGTCCAATTTGGGTATCCCAAAGGGCATCCACCAGTATTGTTTCATACCCCATGGCAGCGCTAAAATCTATGTAACGGATTTGTTCATCATTAACGGTGCCTCCATCCATTTTCATAATCCAGCTCCATGAGCCACGGGTGTATTGGTACTCTTGTGATGCCTGGTAGCGAGGTTCAACAACGTCGAAAGGAATTGTTGTTTCCACAATAGGTTTAAGTGTTTTCCCCAGGGTGATGGTTCGCCAGGCAGTAAATCCCGGTAGTGGGATACCTGGAGCGATGGTTCCGTTTCCATTGTTCTCTCCTTCCTGAGGGAAGCCAATTGTGTATAACCCACCAGCATGTCCAATAAGGCGGCTGCCGCAGTATCGGCTATCAACACCGGTTTCGGAAATCAACATCCAACCATCGCTGTTTATCCTGAACAAGCAAGGAAATGTATAACCATTGCCTATACCATTTTGCCCCATTGGAGCATCGGGGGTATATGAAGTTTCATAACTGGGAGCGGTACGGGCAAATCCGGTCATAGGGTTGCTTTGCGGACAAAGGAAGGTGGTTGTTCCCGCAGGTAGAACAAAGCCGGTGACTTCTTCTTTCACAACACAGCTTTTTCGTTGATCCTGATGATAAACTTTAAATTGAAATGCCACATCATTGTTGCTAACTCTGAAGATCATATCGAACACCATTTTATTCTCTTTCATGAAAGAAAAAACGCCTTCGTTAGCAACATAATGAACCTTACTCTGTTTGATGTTGCGAAGCTCGTAGGTCACATCTATTTTTCTCTCACCAACATTTTCGTTTAAAGTTAATCCTAGTGAGAAATCGTCAATGTTTGTTTTTAATCCAAGTGGCGATGGTTTCAAAAAAAGTATACCATCGTAGGAAATGCGATAGGTTGGTACTCCGGCACTGTCGGAAACAATTACCAGCAGTCTGCCGTCGGGACTAATGATTTGCTTCTCTATTGCATTTACAAAATCAATTGCAAGGCATAGTAGGAAAGTTAAAAAAGTGATTCTTTTCATGCTGAATGTTGTTATCCCCGGTATAATTAATTCTTTTGAGAAATCTGATCACTTATATGGAAATAGTCGAAATCTGCAAAACCACCGGGTGTTTTGGAAGCATAGTTGAATAATCCAAAACGATAGCCCATAAAATGCGGCATCGAATATTCCATTTTAAGTTGTGTTCCGATTGGAGTCCATGTTTTACCATCGAGACTGTAGAAGAAATTCGCCAGGTCAGTCAGGTCTCTGAAGTTGCATTCTGCTTTCAGGTAAACGACTTTTTGTGTCAAAGGAACACTCTGAATATCAATAGGTATACCTGATTGGGCGCTAACCATCACTATCGATTTGGTTCCATTGCTGAATTTGACTCCCACCAGCCCGAATTTTTTCTGTAAAAGGGCAAGTCCCGCAAAATCGCCATCTTTCATGTTTGAAACATCTAAAGATGTTGAACCTGAGCATTCAGGCCCTATTGTACGTTGGGTTAAAGTATTTCTTGCCAATACGAAGAGGGTGTCAATACGTCCGGTTGTCAGTCGAAGGTAACCTTTTCGCTGGGTAACCGACCAAAGTTTGTTGTCAGGGTTGTGGTTCCATTGCCAAACCAATGGCAGCGTACGTTCTCCCTTGCTTCGGGAGAATTCATCGGATGCCACCACGCCCGGGATTAAGCCCTTGCTGGCGGGGAGCTTCAGTGTTTCAGGCACTTTACCGTCGACTCCCAATACAGGCCAGCCATCTACCCATTTTACCGGAACAAGATACGGGATGCGGCCAACTGAACCATAATCGCGGAACAGATAAGCAAACCATCTGCCATCGGGGGTATCAACCATACCGCCCTGTGCCACCCCTTTATCCTGAAATGCAACCCTGCCTTCCCACGGACCTGTTATCTTATCTGCCCTGTGAATAACTACAGTACGCATACCTCCCTTTGGCCAGGTTATGTTATAAAGATAATACCTGCCATTGACCTTGAACAATTGTGAACCTTCTCCCAGTCCGCTATCGTTCCCTGAAGGTGCACTTGAATTTTCAATGATAACCTGATTTATCCCGCCGGTTTTGACTCCTGATGCATCAGCATTAAGTTCAACAAGAGTTAGCATCTTATTTCCATAGATCAAATAAACACGACTGTCATCGTCGAAAAATAAGGTGTGATCATGAAAACTCGGACTGAATGACATCTCCTTCCAGGGCCCTTTTTCTATATCCTTTGTAGAAAAGATATATGTTTTACCTGTTGTTGATGAAAAGGTTGAAACATAAAATGTATTGTTATGATAACGTATGCAGCTGGCCCATGTACCCCTTCCATAGGCGTTTCTGTTATTGACAAGGTTCATTGCATCATTATCGCCAAGCGTTTCGTATGCATAACTGATTGTCTGCCAGTTGACAAGGTCTTTTGACTTCATTATCGGCACACCCGGACACATGTGCATGGTGGTACTGCTCATATAGTAGGAGTCACCCACCCGGATTATTGACATGTCTGGGACATCGGCCCATATAATTGGGTTCCGGGCTGAATTTACCTGTGCTAAAACCGAGCTATTAAGAAAAGCGGTAATCAGCACTACCAAACCAAAAGAAAGATACCTCATAAATTGATATTAATAAGTCTTGTAATAGTAATCTGTTTGGGAAAGCAAGTAATGTAAATGTATAAATTAATTTCATCTGAAGGAACTGTCCTGAATTATAATGAAATGTTACTCTGACATGCAGGCTTTAATATTCAAATTGTTATTTGCCACTTCCTTTTATTTTGGTTTCCTTTCCAACGTAAACTACTTTCTTTTTCGCTTCGCCGGGGGTTATACCCAATCCTTCGGATTCATTTACGAAAATTACGTTAAGAATTCTCTTTGTCAGGTTCCCGGGATAGTATCCCTGTTTTTCCCCGATTGTTAAGGTCTGTCGTTTTTCATCCCATTTAAAAGGTATAACAGTATAATTCCCTTTCTCGTAGTTATAACTGTCGCCTTCATCTTCATATAAATCGAACCTGCCATCTGTTCCTTTATAGACGCGTATCTCAAGAGTGTCAAGCGGTTTTTGCCCTGCATACTGGATAAACTTACCCATCGGAATGATGGAACCAGCTTTGACAAACAGGGGAATCTTGTCCAGGGGGGCTGCGGTTTTTATTGTTTGGCCTCCGTTAAATTGCTTCCCGGTCCAGAAATCGTACCAGGCGGTCGATTTTGGCAGGTAGACATTCCATTCCGTGATATCAGGTTCGGTAACGGGAACTACCAGGAAGGCCTTTCCGAACATATATTCAAAAGACTGGTTCAGAGCTGAACTATCAACACGAAAGTCCATTACCAGAGGACGCATTATTGTTGAGCCGTTGTTTGTGACCTGCCATGCTTCAGAATAAATATATGGAAGCAGACGGTATCGAAGATTCATCATCTTGCGCATGTTATCTTCAACAATCTGACCATATTTCCAGGGCTCTGTTTCTGTCTGGAAACCATGTATCCGGAAAATCGGGTTGAAAGCGCCCCACTGAAACCAACGTGTCAGCAACTCCTGGTATTTCCCGTCAGTATATTGCGATATGCCCGGGCGGAAGAAACCGCCAATATCAGTTGTCCAATATGGCAATCCCGTAATGTTATAATTAAGACCGGCTACAATTTGTCTTCTGAATGTATCCCAGTTACCCCCTACATCCCCTGACCAATTTATGATACCGTATCTTTGCTGCCCAAGAAAAGCAGAACGGGTTAAAATACAAACCCGTTTATCAGAAGCGGTTTTTCGTTGCCCCTCGTAAACAGCCTGGCTTACCATTAACGGATAGGTTAACCGATAAGAATCGCCCAATCCAATATATGTTTTTTTCCCTTTTAAAGCATCATTCTCAGGTTCGGTAGCATCCATCCACCAGGAATCCACACCATAAGTAAATAGATTGTCTCTTAGGGTATTCCAGTAAGTTTCTCTTGTAAGCGGGTTGAAATAATCCAACCAGGGAGTCTCCGGTAT
>CAYNGW010000141.1:0-5776 GCA_964396955.1 uncultured Rikenellaceae bacterium
CTTACTGGAACCAGGATCATGTATGGTTCAGGGAACGCGAGCCGGGATGGAATGACATGGAATATATGATCCGCAACTGGAATAATTTCTGCTGGTTGTGCGGCGATCATATACTTGATACTCACGTACATAATATAGATGTCATAAACTGGTTCATTGGCAAATATCCTGAAAAGGCCATTGGCTGCGGAGGCCGGCACAGGAGGATTACCGGCGACCAGTATGATTTCTTCAGCATCGATTTTGATTACGGCAACGGGGTAAGCTCGCACAGCATGTGCCGTCAGATCGACAGTTGTGCAAACGGAACAGGCGAATTAATAATGGGAACGGCAGGTTATACAAATTGCCAGAATACGATCTGGGATCTTCAGGGTAACGTAAAATGGAAATTTGAATATCCCCTGGACGAGAACGGGAACCAGATGAATCAGACAGTCATACCTCCCTATATCCAGGAACATATGCATTTGGTATATGCCATAAGGACAGGTAATTATGTTAATGAAGCTGAACAGACTGCTCTTTCAACACTCACGGCCATCATGGGAAGAACTGCAGCTTATACCGGTCGGGCAGTTACCTGGGATGAGATTTTCAAATCAGATATGGAACTCGGTCCTTCAAAACTGGAATTCGGACCTGTTAATATGGTCTTTGAGACGCCTGTACCGGGCACACCTGTGATAAGTACAGTAATACCATCATATAAAGGACAAATAATTTGAAAAATATGTCACAAAAAACATCAAGAAGAATTTTTGTAAAGAAATCAGCAGCAGCAGCAGCCGGAGTGTTCATTCTCCCAAGCATCATTCCGGCTTCAGTGCTTGGAATGGGAGGCAAAAGGCCGCCAAGTGACCGTATTGTCATCGGTGCAATCGGAACGGGATCGCAGGGTATGTCAAATATGAGGGATTTCCTCGATCTTAAGGATGCGGTTCAGTTTGTTGCAGTCTGCGACGTTGATTCCCTGCATCTTGCAGAAGCAAAGAATACTGTGGATTCTGCAAATAAGAACAGTGACTGCCGCACTTATGATGATTTCAGGGAGTTCCTGGAAAAAGAAAAGCTTGATGCTGTTTCCATTGCCCTGCCCGACCACTGGCATGGGATAATCTATACCGAAGCTGTCAACAAAAAGCTCAATGTCTATGGCGAAAAACCGATCTGCCGCACAATAAAGGACGGACAGACCATTGCAGCGGCAGTTAAAAAGAATAATATCATCTGGCAGACCGGCAGCTGGCAGCGTTCACAGGCTCATTTCCGAAGAGGCGCTGAACTGGCAATTAACGGTCGTGCAGGGAAAATTAAACTTATTGAGGTTGGATTACCTGATGGTGGCAGAGGCATCGGGACTCCTCCCGTGCAGAATGTTCCTCCTGAGATGAACTGGGAAATGTGGCTTGGTCCTGCTCCTAAAGTTCCGTACAGGGGAGTGGCACACTGGAACTGGAGATGGATCCTTGATTATTCAGGAGGACAGATGACCGACTGGGCCGGACATCATATTGATATTGGGAACTGGGGTGCAGGACTGGAATATACTGGTCCAATAGAAATTTCCGGTACAGGTGTTTATCCGCCTGAAGGTATCTATAATGCACCTGTTGAATATGATTTTCTGTGCAAATACGGGAACGGAATTGAGATGAGGGTTGCCAATGCCTCACGTTTTAGAATGGGGATGGGAACCACATGGTACGGTGACCTTGGCTGGATTCATACCGACAGGGGAGAAAGGCTGACAGCATCCGATCCGAAAATTTTAGAAGAGTTAATTGGCGAAAACGAGATACATCTTTATAAAAGTGATAACCACTGGCAGAATTTCGTTGATAGCGTCCGTACAGGCACACAGGCTATTGCTCCGATTGAGCCAGCTTACCGTGCCATCTCTGTAGGACTCCTTGGTGAAATCGCAATGACAACATGCGAAACAATCCGTTGGGACCCTGACAAGGAAGAGATAATCGGTAATCCCAGGGCAAGCAGGTTGCTGAGCAGACCATACCGCAAACCATGGACATTACCAACCATTTAAAGAGTACAGGCATGAATA
Organism: uncultured Rikenellaceae bacterium; assembly: GCA_964396955.1. Classification (GTDB taxonomy): domain Bacteria; phylum Bacteroidota; class Bacteroidia; order Bacteroidales; family VadinHA17; genus LD21. The sequence goes on from CAYNGW010000141.1 coordinate 2,066, forward strand.
AGAAATATTTAATACTTCTGCTGGCAGCCTTAACAATCGTATTATTACCTTCGTGTAAAAAAGCAGCAGTCAGTAAAGCACTGATAATCACTGGCCAGAGTGAGCATAAATGGAAAGTAAGCTCAGAAGCAGTGAAACAGATACTTGATGAGACAGGTAAATTTTCATGTACCATGATGACCACTCCCCCGAAAGGAGAAGACATGTCGGGATTCAGTCCGGATTTTTCAAATTACAGCCTGATTGTCCTTGATTATGAAGGTGACACATGGAGCGAAACGACAAACTCAGCCTTCATGGATTACGTAAATAACGGAGGAGGTGTTGTCATGTGCAATGCAAAGAGTGACCCGGGCGGGGTTGTTTCAGATTCAGTAACAGTTTCAGAAAGGCACAATTTTGAGATCAGGACGCGTATATCCGATCACCCGGTGACGAAAGGATTGCCGGTAAGGTGGCTCCATCCCAATGACGAGATTGTTCAGGGAATAAAATTGGCCGATGAGAATGTTCAGGTGCTTGCCGTTTGTTATTCTGATACTGCGTTTTCAGGCACCGGCAGGATGGAACCTGTTCTTGTAGCCAGGAATTTCGGCAAGGGAAGAATATTTGCTACAATGATTGGAACTCCTGATGAGGAGGAGAATAAGGCTTTGCACTGTGCAGGCTATATTGTTACTCTGCAGAGAGGGGCTGAATGGGCAGCAACAGGCAATGTGACACAGGAGGTGCCTTTCGATTTTCCGACTGCAGCAGGAATATTCCTGTGGCCGGATTTCAAAGGCATAACTGTTGAAGATGTGTTCGAAAATATCGGAAGTTATGATATTGTGAAGAGTACAAGGTATTTTACCTTTCTTCAAAACCATATACGCAAAGCTGCAGGAGATGAGAAAAAGCTTCTGGCGCTGGAAAAAAATATGGTTGGCGTCCTGAAGGATAATGAGGCTTCTAATGATGCAAAGAAGCTCATCCTCAGGGAGCTGAGCTGGATGGGAACTGATTATTGTCTGCCTGTAATAAAGTCGCTGGCCTCCGATCCTGAGTTGAAGGATGATGTGGAATTTGCATTGGAAAGGTTTCAATAAGTTCTTATGTTTTCACTTGTCATTCCCATATTCAATGAAGAGAAGCTGATTGATGATCTCATCAGACGCACTATTTCAGCAATTGAATCTTTTACAAAGGATTATGAGGTGATCTTTGTCGATGATGGCAGTACCGATCAGAGTGTTGCCTGTATCCTTGCCTGGAGAGAGAAGAATAATAAGATCAAATTACTGTCGCTCTCAAAGAATTTCGGTCACCAGGCCGCTTTTACAGCCGGGCTTGAACATTCCAAGGGAGACATTGTGGCAATGATGGACGGAGATCTCCAGGATCCACCGGAACTTTTGTCCGTGATGTTCCGAAAAATAGTTGAAGAAGATTATGATATCGTCAGCGGGAAAAGAACCGGAAGAAAAGGCACCAAAGGCCGTGACTTCTATTCGGTTTTGTTTCATTCAATCTTTAAGAATATCGGCGATATAAGGAACATGGACAATTACGGTAACTATTCGGTAATGAAAAGAATAGCTGTAAATGCCTTGTTATCGATGAAGGAAAAAGTACGTTATCTGCCGGGTCTTAGAACTTATATCGGTTATAAGCATGGAGATATGGAGTATGTCAGGGAAGAAAGGTTTAGGGGCAAACCAAAAATGACAATGAGGAAACTGCTCATTCTGGCTTCCGATGCAATTTTTTCATTTTCAAGGTTCCCTGTAAGGTTTTGCCTCATACTCGGCACATTAGGCACTCTTGTTTTCCTGGGAGCCGGGATATATGTGCTGGTAGCCAAAGCAACGGGAATTGCCGTTCCCGGCTGGTCATCCATTTTGCTGAGTATCTATTTCCTTGGTTCTGTTCAGCTCGTGTTCCTGGGAATACTTGGTGAGTATATTTTCAGAAATTACAAGGAATCACAAAACCGTCCGGTATATTTTGTCAGGAAATTCTATGACGACAATCCTGAAAAATGAAGGGTCTGAAATATATCTTTATTTTCAGTTCAGCATTCCTGCTTATTGTTATGATCACAATAAGCAGGAATGCCGGCATTTCATGCGATGAAGTCCTTCATTATAATCAATCGGAATCAGTATATAATTTTTTTGCCACCAACGGCAGGGATCAGTCTGCACTGAATACTCCTGACACACATCTGAAATATTATGGTCAGTCTTATGATAACCTGGTGACTATACTGATTCATTGGTTTAAGATTGATGACATTTACGGCTTCAGGCATATAATGAGCTCCATTGCGGGCTGGGTTGCTATTTTAATAACAGCGCTTTTTGCCGTCTGGCTCTCGGGATACAGGACAGGAATTATCGTATTATTCCTTTTTGCGGTTTCACCAACCTTCATGGGACATGCCATGAATAATCTCAAGGATATCCCGTTTGCCCTGGGTTATATTGCATCAATATTCTTCAGCCTGAAATTCCTGTTTCCTGATAGGAAAAGCTCATTCCCCGACGCTGTATTTCTTGCTGTCAGTATTGCCCTGGCATTGAGCATAAGGGCAGGAGGATTGCTTCTGATATGCTTTCTTTTCTTTTTTTTCTGTATGAAACTTATCAATGAAACCTATCGGGATAACAGGTTTAATTTCAATGACGGATGGAAAACTCTGATAATAATAACACTGGTTTCATGCACAGCTTATTTCCTGAGTATACTTCTTTGGCCATTTGCGCTGCAGGATCCATTCAGGAATGTATTTGAATCCTACCGTGTAATGGCGCATTTCCCGTCCACTTTCAGGCAGATCTTTGAAGGAAAAATGATGTGGTCCGATTTTATGCCATGGTATTACCTTCCAAAATCCATAGCAATAACAATCCCGATAATTATTATGACCGGATTTATTGTCTTCCTGGCATTTACAAAAAAAATATTTCAGACAGGGAAAGCATTGTTATATGGACTGGTGATATTTGCGATCATCTTCCCGGTGATCTTCGTAATGGTTGAAAAATCCAACCTTTACAGCTCCTGGCGCCAGTTCCTTTTTATCTATCCTTTAATTATACTTATTGCCGCATCGGGATTAAGTCAGCTTTTTGATCTTTCAAAAAGCAGGTTTTTCAAATGGGCTTTGTTTGCAGTTCTTTTTTTGCTTGCAGTACATCCGGTAAAATTCATGGCTCATAACCGGCCTTATTCTTATTTGTATTATAATCAATTTGTCGGGGGATTACAGGGCGCCTACGGAAATTATGAAACAGACTATTATTATATCGGCCAAACTGAAGCATCAGAATGGCTGATCAATTATTTAAGCGAAAAAAATATAGATACCGCAGTTGTTAAAGCGACATTTTCGGTGGAGTGGCAGCTCAGGGATCATCCCGGATATAAGTCGTCATATTGCCGATATGAGGAAAGGAGCCAGTACGACTGGGATTATGCGATCATTACAAACAGGTATATTACCCCATACAAGCTCAAGAACAAAACATGGCCGCCCCGGAATGCCATTCATATAATATATGCCGACAGCGTCCCGGTATGTGCCGTGCTTGAAAGAAAAACAAAAGCAGATTATTACGGTTATAAAGCTCTTGAGGAGGGAAGGAACAGCGATGCCATAAATTTATTCGATGAAGCTCTGAAAATTAGTGATGATGATGAAATGATTTTTTATAATTTTGCCCGGGC
>CAYNGW010000142.1:0-4535 GCA_964396955.1 uncultured Rikenellaceae bacterium
TGTCTGCCGAGCTTAGTAATGCTGCAGAGAGTCTGCGGATAGTTATTCCTGAATTTTTTTGTAACCTCAATATATCCTGCCTCCTTAAGTTTGGTGATCTGAATGCTAAGGTTGCCGGCGGTAGCCTCGGTTTTATCTTTCAGGTATGTAAATTCGGCCGATTCGACTCCCATAAGCAGGGAGATTATCGCAAGCCTCAGCTGGGAGTGCAACAGAGGATCGAGATCTTTAAATTGAGCCATGGCAGTCCTTTCTTTTGAGCAGATAACCAGGAACAAGATATCCTGTCACAATAGCCACCGGCATACAAAGACTGGAAATGTCCGGTCCGCTGAAATTGGCAATCAGCGCAAAAATCCAAAAAGCTATGCCTCCAATAATCAGAGGTTTGAATTTAAGTATAAAGCCCGAGATGAATGTCGGTAAACCGACCAGCACGAGGATGTATTTCCCCACATTTGCTATTTCTTTCCCTTGTACGACGCAAAGGACAGCTATTGCGACGGCTAAACCCAGCCATGTCCACATATATATCATTTCAGTATAGGTATGCGCCTTCTCTCTCCTTCCTTTGACAAAACCGTAAATCATTGAAACAAACACCCCCGGAATTACAAGAAACCATACATACCAGGAATTACTAAAGTCAGTGAACCTGTAAAGAATGAACTCAGACAGGCTGCAAATAAATATCAGCCAGCCCCAGAAGAGCAGGTGAAAACTACTCTGGCTGATACTCGTTTTCGTCTTATTTATCATTTCAGTTATGATCCTCAGGCTCTCTTCGCCTGTCATTTGTTTTTCTTCGTTTTCCATAATAATGTTTAATTTTATAAGTGAGTATTAAAATGTATAAACATGTTGCAAATATAAAATAGTTTATAATATAAACCAAATATTTTTGCAATTATTTTTGATTTTTCATAAAAATAAATTGTAATAAAAAGACAATCAATAAGTTAATAAAACAATATGGGGTTGATACATATTGAAGGAATGGAATTCTATGCTTTTCACGGGCATTTCAAGGAAGAGCAGATAGTCGGAAACAAGTTTTTAATAGATGTGACGCTTGAAACAGACATGGAGAAGCCGATGGAGAGCGATAATTTAAAAGATGCTGTCAATTATCAGAGGGCGTATGAAATTGTGAAACAGGAAATGCAGAAGAAGTCTCATTTGCTTGAGCATATTGCAGGCAGGATACTTAATGCGCTTTATGCCGAGATAGAGGGCATAAAAAAGGCAACGATCAAGGTCTCGAAAATAAATCCGCCGGTTGGAGGGAGGGTGAATTCGGTGAGCGTTATTGTAAGCAGGTAAATTCGATTTTTTTATTATTTTTGCAGTCCAAACAAAAACTTATGGTCGGTTAACCGAGTGGCTAGGTAGCGGTCTGCAAAACCGTTTACGGCGGTTCGAATCCGCCACCGACCTCAACAAAATCCTCCACGCGAAGCGGTGGAGGATTATTTTTTTAACCTGACTCAAGTATCACATTCACCCAAAAATAGATTCTATATTGAGTATATTCAGGTAAAATATTCCCTGTACAATAAATCTGACAATCCTTGAGAGTCCGAAAAGCAGGTACAATTTGAACGGGTATTTAAACAGACTTACAGCAATCACGACCATTGAATACGGAGAGAAGGGGAATAGTGCAGAAATGATAATAAAAGCTCCTCCCCATTTTCTTACCAGATTGATATATTTATCCAGTACATGTTCAGAATAAGCTTTTATTCTTTTTCTTTTTGAAATCCAGTATCCGATATAATATGAAATCGCCCCGCCTAAGTAAGAAAGTACGCCAAGAATGGTCAGCATTAGTAGAGGGGCGTTAAATTTTGCTGTCCATATTACAAATAGATCCGGAGGGATCAGTCCCAAAAAAGACTCGGCAAGTAAAAACACAGTTAATACAAGCCAGTCCGGGAGGTGACCGGAAATAAAATTAAAGATGGCACTAAAATCAATAAGGTACTTGCCGATCAGGACTGCCGGTATCATAATCAGCAAATAGATTATAATTATTTTCAGTGCAGTCTTCCACATAAAACCATATACTTTTCTTTCCTTATTCCTGAGGTGATCAGTTTTCAGTCTTGCCAGGAAATTTTTCAGATGGTTGTTATGCATTGAAATCGGGAGATTAACTGCCTCTAAACAGGTTTAATACAGATTTTTTTAAAATGTAACCAAAATTACACCTTGTTTAAACCAAAGTTAATTATTTTAAAATCGCATAACTTTATAAACAGTATGAATCTTTTCCTTCTTAAAAATAATATCATGAAAAATTTCCTTATCCCGCTGTTCATTACTTTTTGTTTCACAACATTTTCACAATCCGGTTCCGAAAAGCTCAACAACATTATGCCCATCCGCGGTTTCTGCATTGCCGCACCACAGCCGGATGATCTTGAGGAATTTGTCAAATTCATTGACGAGACTCCTGATGTCAAAATGCCTGAGAAATATGTCTGGCCCAATGACGATGGATTATACTGTAAAAGCTACTGTCCTCTTCACCCTGAATTGCATAAAGTCGTTTTTACCGTTGTGGATGAGATATGCGATGTTTTTGAAGCAGATGCATTCCATGCGGGCATGGATGAGGGTGATAACAATCCCGTAAAATGCTTCAGAGCTTTATATGATGAAATCAACAGATTAATTAATCAATAATCAGTTGAAAAATCACCGGTACCGAGAACCATACGGGAACGGGTACTCCGTTCTGTTTCCCGGGTGTTAACTTTGGCAGAATACTTATAACACGCACAGCCTCCTGGTCGAGCGATGGGTCAACGCCTTTCAGTATTTCTATCCTCTTCAACACCACCGGTGTTGGAGCAGCATGATGCACCTTAACCATGGATGTCACCATGGATATTGGATTTGGATGCCTCCAGCATCAAATCACAACAACATATAGAGCGGCAGGAAGATATCTGATAATTTTCGGAGGATGTGTAAATGTTATTATAAACATCCCCTTTACCAATACCCATCAGGGCCCCTCAAGGGGGGGAATTAGTAACCGTCACACCGAGGAATCGTCGCACCGCCATACAGTTGTACCGTATCTTACATCCCCCTGCCCCCTCCAAAGGGGGAGTTTTTACGCCAATGCGCCGTTACACCTTTGTACCTTCATAATACATACAACAAATAAAAATATTGATAAAAACATGAAGTATATTTCATAAAATTATATAAATTTGTGAAGTTAAGTTCATAAATTATGATAACGAGAACACTTCAAAAGCCGATAGAAAAAGCCTTATTCAGGGGGAAGGTTATTATTATCTATGGCGCCCGAAGGGTAGGGAAGACGACACTGGCAAAGCAAATTATCTCTGCAAGTCCGGATTCAAAGTACATTAACTGCGAACTTGGCCAGAACCAGGATGCCCTTGAAACGACCAACACCGATCTGCTTATTTCATATCTGGGAAACAAAACAAAAATTGTAGTTCTCGATGAAGCACAGCATATTAGAAATATTGGACTTGTGCTGAAGGTACTGACAGATACTTTTCCGAAACTGCAGCTTATTGTAACGGGATCTTCGGGATTTGACCTGATAAATAAAATTGCAGCTCCGCTGACGGGCAGGTCAAGATTGTTCCATCTCTATCCGTTTTCCTTCGAAGAAGCACTGCAGGTGAAAGATATACTTTCTCTTAAAGCAGCACCGGATCCTGTTCTGAGATTCGGACTATATCCGGAGGTGTTCAATAAGTCGGATGAAGAAGCAATTGAGGAACTCAATAATTTGTCAGTCAATTATCTCTATAAAGATCTCCTGATGTTTGAAAACCTTCGCAGGTCAGATCTTATCAGGGACCTCGTTAAAGCAATTGCACTTCAGCTTGGCAATGAAGTATCTCTTAACAACCTGGCTAATATGCTGGGCGAGAATGTCCATACGATAAAGAAATATATTGAATTGCTTGAGAAGATATTTGTAGTCTTCCGGCTCTCTTCCTTCAACCGGAACCTGCGCAATGAAATTAACAAAGGGATGAAGATCTATTTTTATGATCTTGGGATCCGGAATTCAATAATCAGGAATTTCAATCCTATGGATTTGCGCACTGATGCTGGCGGATTATGGGAGAATTTCTTTATTCTTGAACGAATGAAATATCAAAACAACAGCAGAAAAATAGTTAATCATTATTTCTGGCGCACCTATCAGAAGGAAGAAATAGATTTGATAGAAGAATCAGGAGGTAAACTTACTGCATTTGAATGCAAATATAATGTTAGAAAGAAGACTGTTTTTCCCGAAACATTTAAGGAATCATACCCAGCGAGCAATCAGATCATTATAAATCCTGATACCTTCTGGAAATATCTTACCTGATCTTCAGCTCCTTCAGAGCTGCCGGCATTGTGCAGCCACTCTATCCCCCGGTTGTCACCGGGGGTTATTCAAATGGGGCTCTTTCAGAGCCGGTAATATCAAGGTACAGCTGACTTCATTTTACAAAATGTAAATTGCATTTTGTAAATTGCATTTT
>CAYNGW010000142.1:4635-5770 GCA_964396955.1 uncultured Rikenellaceae bacterium
ACCCCCACCTCCAGGCTCTCCAAGGAGGGGATTCTTTGTATTGCCTTTGCGCCATTACGCCTTTGTGCCGTTGCGCCTCTTACTTATAGGTTCTCGTCATCGAGGTTGGGATCACAACAACATAATCCGCATACTTCAGATATTTCTCATCCATTTTGCCAATATCATCCTGAAGGACAGTCGTGATAGTGGTAATTTTCAATCCCGGGGAATATTTGTTCAGGTACCAGATTATTCCCATATACCTGTCGGAATGATAACTGCCGTTATAATGAATGACGGTTTCTCCCTCCTGCCTCTGTTTTACAATAGAATTTGCCATGGTGGCATCTTTAATAGCCTGGGCTTTCGGCAGGTTCTCACTGACCTTCTGCGCCATCGGACCGCCGATTGAGCTGCCCATCGTCAGCATATCCTTGTAACAGGGAAGCTCCGGATCATATTCAACAGGAAGGGGAGCTATGAAGTTTAGTCCTTCCGGTGAGATCTTCTCCAGCGCCTCAAATCCGCCGGAGTTAACCGCCGAAGCATACCTCCTGGGGATATTTGATGCCACGAATTTCAGTCCGTTGGTTTTTGCAAAATCAAGCAAGGGCTTGTAATCGGTTTTATAATTATTCCAAAGCCTTACTTCGCTTTCAAATGAGGATTCCTTTATGATACCTGCAAAGTACTCATCAATAAGTATCTGGTTATCAGTCTCAAACATTTCTGCTGCGAGCACCAGGCCTTTCCCTTTTTCTGTAAAAATATCTTTTGTTACCTCCAGTTCCAGCCAGTGAGCAATAGGATTATCATGCAGCTCTCCGAAGAAGATGATATCTGCTTTTTTTGCCTCTTTAATGATATCTCCGTAATCGGCTTTCTTTCCTTCGCCTGTAAAAACCCTATAGGCGGATTTATCCTTCTGTGCTGCAAGATCAAGGGTGATCAGCAGTCCAAGTATGAATGATAAGTACTTCATTTTGCTCAATTTAGTTTCTGCAAATAAAAACAAAAGATTCAATTCTGAGTTCAAATCCCTGCTTCTTTTATCTTTTTACCACGGGAACCACAGATTTACACGGATTCCTGCCTTAACGCCCTTGCGCCTTTGTGCCGTTGAGCCTTTATACCCTTAAAAAAGGCCGCCCCC
>CAYNGW010000143.1:0-2848 GCA_964396955.1 uncultured Rikenellaceae bacterium
TTCTTTTAGCGTTAAAAGAAAGTAAATGAAATGAACAAGAAATTATATCTTTGATTTCAAACAATATCCGGATGAAGAACATGTGCTTCAAAAAGCAATTCTTAATAATAACCCTATGTTATGCCTGGATATATGTTTCATCACAGGATATACCTCAATCAGTTAAAAATACAGGTATCTATGAATTCCTCGATGAACTGGCAAACAGCCGGTTAATTTCAATCAATTCTGCAGTTAAACCTTATTCCAGACTGTTTATCGCAAATAAACTGAAAGAAGCTGATGAAAAGCGAGATCAGCTCAGTCTGAGACAGCAGAAAGAACTTGATTTTTATTTGCTCGATTTTAGTAAAGAACTGGAAAACGGTACAACGGTGCAATCCGCCTTCGCCAAGGTTTCGGCGGACAAAGGGCGCATAGATCTGTTCTATTATAAGGATTCATTGTTTTCATTAACGATAAATCCAATTCTGGGTGGTGAACTGTTTACCAATTCATCAGGTGTTGCAACTTACTGGCGGAACGGTGCCGAAGCCCGGGCTTATGTGGGGAAATGGGGATTTTATGCATCGCTGCGCGATAATCATGAGAAACCGTTACTGGGATTACCGGAATTCCTTATACATAGAGAAGGCGGGCATATAAAAGGATCAACCGACTGGAGCGAGATGCAGGGTGGCGTTACTTACTCATGGAAATGGGGCAACGCCGGACTGGTAAAGGATAACCCGGAATGGGGAAACAATTATAATGGTGCAAATATCTTCGGGGGAAATAATCCGTCATTTGTTCATCTGAGGCTGCAGCTTTCCCCGGTTAAATGGTTTAATTTCAATTATTTTCACGGATGGCTCAATTCAATGGTCGTCGATAGCACCCGGTCATTCTGGGTAACAAACAGCTATGGAACCGATTACCGTGAGGTATATCATAAAAAGTTCATTGCTGCCAACATGTTTACATTCACGCCTGCTAAATACCTTAACATCTCTGCAGGAAACAGCATAATCTATGATAATGCAACTCTAAATCCCGCTTTCCTTTTACCTTTAATGTTCTATAAATCCGTTGATCATTCCGTTTCGTCAGGAATTGACAACATGAATTCCCAGATGTTCTTCGATATAAGCTCACGGCAGATCAGGAACCTGCATCTCTTTGCAACATTATTTGTTGATGAACTCTCGGTAAAAAGGATCTTCAATAAAGATGAATGGAATTTTGTAAGCTGGAAAGCAGGATTCAATTTAAGCAACTACCCGGTACAGAATCTGTCATTAACTGGTGAATTTACATATACCTGTCCTCTGACATACCAGCATTATGTCACCACAACAACTTTTGAATCAAATAATTATAATCTCGGACACTATCTGAGGGATAACTCAAGAGAGTGGTATCTTGCTTTGGATTATAAACCTGTGAGGACTTTGGATATTAAACTTTATTTCATTGATGCAGTCCGGGGACCGGATTATAATGAACTGGGGGGATCCCGGTTGGGGAATCCGCCGCTGGATACTTTAAACTGGCAGAATACTTCTGTAGGGATCAGGTCTTCGTACCAGATTATCAATGACCTGTATGCCTGGGGATCATTTGTTTATAGCGATGTTAGCGGGGATACGAGGTGGAGTCCGGAGTATTTCCAGGGGAGGAAGAATACTTTCAATTTTGGGGTAACCTTTGGCTTCTAGAAGGCGTTACGGCATTAAGGCATTATGGCATTATGGTGTTAAAACCGTAATGCCGTAACGCCCTAAAGCCTTTAAGCCTTTTATAATCCCCTGCAACCATAAATACCACAATTCAGTCATAATTGAACAATCTGACCGGATTTTTACTTACTTCACATTCCCAAACCGCAGGTTAAGAGAAACATGGAGAAACGCAGGTTCAGAATAATAACTTTATTCGCCGATATTATCATCCTTGCGATATCGTTCCTGGCTATGGTATGGGTGAAACCGGCCAGCCTGCGGCATTATCTTCCATCACACAGCCTGTTTTTTGCCATCCTTGCTTTGATCTGGATTATTGTATCTCTGGTCAACGGGAAGATGCACAGGGGAAAAATCATTAATTTCTCATCTCTTTTTAACAGGGTGATCGGCAGTAATATCATATCCCTGGCCATCACTGCTTTATTAATGTATGCTTTCAGGGATTATGACTACTCCCGGCTAATTGTTCTCGGAACAGCTATAGTTGCGACATTTCTTGAACTTATTATAGGGTCCGTTTATATCGCTTATAAGAAAGCTTCCATACAGAACCTGGAGGAGTATGAGAAATACAGATCATACAGGAAACCAAGCGAGTATGATCTTGTCAGCGAGATAAACGGTAAACATACGGAAACTGTTACAGAAGTTCATCCGGGTATTATCAGCGCCATTCAAAATGAGTCAGGACCCGAAATGGCAGAGGCTATCATAAAGATGACCGGGCCGAAATTAACAGACCGTACGGCGGTCCTTTCCACTACGACTGTTTTTAATATATCGAGTCTGCCTGAAGACAAATACACATATATCATTAACCTCCATAAGATCAATGATATAAAGAAGCTGGATGATTTTATTGATGCCGTTAATCAGAAGCTGGAGGATAAGGGATATTTTTTCTGCTGTGTCGAGACAAAAGATCAGCGCAAAAAAAGGATCCTGAAAAAGTTCCCGCCGGTGCTGAATTATACTTACTATACTGGTGACTTTGTTGTGAAACGTGTTCTTCCCAAGCTGAAGTTCACACGACCTTTATATTATGGTCTCACTCATGGAAATAATGCAGTTATTTCGCGTGCAGAAGCGCTGGGCCGTCTTTGCAGGGGAGGATTCAGGATAAG
>CAYNGW010000143.1:2948-5757 GCA_964396955.1 uncultured Rikenellaceae bacterium
TTATTTCGCGTGCAGAAGCGCTGGGCCGTCTTTGCAGGGGAGGATTCAGGATAAGACAGGAATCTTTCATAGGCAATCAGCTTTGTCTTGAAGCAAAAAGGATAATGGAACCCCTTCCTAAAAATGAAAACATATATGGCCCTCTGATCGCTTTGCCAAGAGTCGGGAAGCATGGCCAAATGATCAAGGTTTACAAGCTCAGGACCATGCATCCCTATTCAGAATATATCCAGGATTATGTTTACAGGCTCCATGACCTGCAGAACGGCGGCAAGTTTAAAAATGATTTCCGGATAACATCCTGGGGTTCTGTCTGCAGGAAGATCTGGCTCGATGAACTGCCTATGCTTATCAACTTCTTTAAAGGAGATATGAAGTTTGTCGGCATTCGTCCTCTCAGCAAGCAGTATTTTGAATTATATAAAGAAGATGTCAGGGAGAGAAGGATAAAATACAAACCCGGACTGATACCACCATTCTATGCCGATATGCCGGAGGACCTGGAGCAAATCCAACTGTCAGAACTCAAATATCTGGATTCATTTGATAAACATCCGTTTCTGACGGATATCAGGTATTTCTGGAAATCGTGGTGGAATATTCTCTTTCATCATGCAAGGAGCCGTTAGCCGGATTCCAGATTCCAGATTCCAGATTTCAAATTCCAGATTCCAGATTCCAGATTCCAGATTCCAGATTCCAGATTCCAAATTCCAGATTCCAGATTCCAGATTCCAGATTCCAGATTCAGGGTTTTAACGGAATTTTTTTCCCTTGAGGTCGCTTTTCTTTAAATAGGAAATAAATCCAGCAATTTTTTTACTCAAAGTAATAGTCTTATTGATCAGTTCATCAAGAGTTTTCTGATCAATATAATCATAATCAAACGCTCTGTATGATTGGGACCGGCATTCTCCACATGATCCCTTAGAGACACTTAAGAACTGAATAAACTCTTTATTACCATCGCGTTCGAAGCCCTCTGCTATATTATCCATTACAGATCCTGATGAGGTCCTTATTTGATCACGAAGTTTGTAATCCTGGCAAAAAGGATTCGTTTTGGTAATAACAAATATACATTTGCACAATTCTCTGGATAATTGCCAGATCTCCAGATCTTCAAATCTTTCTATCGTCATAACATTTAATATTTATCCTTTGTAACATGGAACCTGAAACATGGAACCTGAAACCTGGAACATGGAACATGGAACCTGGAACCTGAAACCTGGAACATAAAATGAATTAGCACAATGCAGTTAACACTTCGCAGGATAATAAATTATTCCTTAATCCTGCTCACAGTCTGAATATCCTTTCGATCGGTTGCCATTTCTCCGGCGTATCCGCCTTATCCCCTGCCTGCTGGAATTGTGATACATATTCTTCCCATTCTTTCTGTCGTGGGAGGTTTGCAAGTTTCTTCATAGCCTTGTCATGGTTAAAATCCGGAACGGTATCCATTATCATGAATGCCATGTTTCCATGAAGATAGATTTCCATGTCGATGATACCGACTTCCCTGATTCCTTTAGAGATTTCGGGCCAGATGTTTTCGGGTTTATGGACTTCGATGTAATTCTTAATCAGGGCCTTATTGTTCTGTAGTTTGAGGACTTTACAGTATCTTTTAAAGTCAGTCAAGGTGGTTGATTTAGTATAACCTGTCATAGTTTTATAAAATTAATGGTACAGCGGTGCAACGGTGCAATGATCCTATGGGATTAATATAAAATTAAAATGTTTTACTTAAATATCAGAATAATCCAAAATATGCTATAAATTTACTGATAAGTGCTGGAATATTAACCTTTAATTCGCTGTAAAATGGGGAATTTTCAAAAACTTCGTGTTTGGCAATTAGCCAGGGATCTTGCTGTGAAGATCTGCAAACTTACTCAGTCTCATGCTTTAGCAAAAGACTTCGGTTTTAAAGATCAGATTCAACGGTCTGCTGTAAGCATTCCTTCAAATATATCTGAAGGAGATGAATTGGATACAAATAAGCAATCAATTCGTTATTTCTATATTGCTAAAGGTTCTGCGGCTGAATTATTGACACAATTAATCACAGGTCAGGAAATTGGTTATTTAAATAAAAAGGACGCTGATCTTTTAATTAATGACTGTAAATTAATTTCTGTAATGCTTACAAAACTAATCCGCATCAGGAGTATTTAATTGAAAATCTCCCGTTGAACCTTTGTACCTTTGCACCGTTGTACCTTTTTTCTAAATTTGTTGATCTATCAATCATTGCGTAATGAGAAAATTGTGTATTATACATTTGCAGATATTACAGCTTCCTCAAAAAAGTCACCGGTATCGTGAGTATTATATTCTGCTCCAGCTTATCTATCCTGACAATGACTCTCTTCTTCCCTTTGACTCTGATAAGCTCACCTGTCAGTCCGGTCATTGAGCCGGTGATCACCTCCACATTGTCGCCCTGTTCAAATTTATCAGATGTGACTTCAATTTCCGCATTGCTGTCTATAAGGAGCCTCAGGTTATCGATCTGTTTCTGCGGGATAGGTACCGGCTGTCCCTCAAATGAAACAAATTTTACCACTCCGGTTGTCTTATAAACCAGAGGAAATTCTTTTGGTATAACCTTTACAAATACATATGAAGAAAGCAATGGCTTTTCGATAAGTTTCTTCCTGTCGCTCCACTGACGATAGGTTTTCTGAAGAGGTAAATATGCCTCAACGCCAACCTCTTCAAGCCGGCTGAATACCAGTTTTTCAGCACGGGGACGGGTATAAATGGCGTACCACTTTGGTACAACCTGCTTTGGTATTTT
>CAYNGW010000144.1:0-5731 GCA_964396955.1 uncultured Rikenellaceae bacterium
TACCATCAATAACATTCTTGCAATTATTGCATTTTCCTCCGGAAATATTATTTGCTGTAATCCGGTAACCCTGCCGTGCAACGGCTGTTGCGCCACATGAAGGACATTTAGTATCAGCCATCTCATTTCCAGGGACATTGCCGATATAAACATATTTCAATCCTTCCCCGGCTGCAATTTTTGATACATTCCGGAGCAGCTCGACAGGAGTAGGAGGCAATTGCTCAAGCTTGTGAGTAGGATAGAACCTGCTGAAGTGAAGCGGAGTCTTTTTGAATCCGTTTTCACTGAGCCATTTGCACATTTTCCCTATCTCTTCAGTATTATCAGTCCAGGTTGGTATTATAAGATTGGTAATCTCAAGCCAGACACCCATTTCCTTGTATATTTTCAGAGCATCAAGCACAGGCTGCAGCTTGCCTCCTGTAAGCTTCAGATATGTGCTGTCATTGAATGATTTCAGGTCAATATTTGCTGCATCAAGAACACTGCACAGCTTTCTTAACGGCTCGGGATTGATATAGCCATTTGATTTGAAAATATTTTTTACTCCGGCTTTTTTTGCCAGAACAGCGGTTTCGTATGCGTATTCATAGAAAGTCACCGGTTCAGAGTAAGTATAAGCAATCGACCGGCATTTATTTCTGATACTCTCCTCCACAACTTTTTCCGGTGGCAGGTCATAATTTCTTGTTTTATCAGGACTGGTTTGTGAAATTGTCCAGTTCTGGCAGTTAAGGCAGACCATATTGCACCCGGCCGTGGCGATTGAATATGCCCTTGATCCCGGGAAAAAATGATACAGGGGTTTCTTTTCTACGGGATCAACGTTTACAGAGCATGGATTGCCAAATGCCATAGTATAGAGTTTCGAGTTGCGGACTATCCTGTTTCTGCAGTCACTTATCTCGCCTTCCTTTAAAACACATTCATTGGGACATATCCTGCACATTATCCCCCTGGGCGTTTCTTCCTGGAACATAGCGATCTTTCTGTAAAGCTCCTGTTCCTCATCTATAATAGCTGCAGAACAGGGTAATGTAACAACACCAGCTGAAAATGCCAGGCATTTTTTAACAAAGTCCCGTTTACTTTTATCAAAATCTTTATCTGTCATTTTATGAATGCTTCAAAAAATAAAACTACTATTTGTTCCTGTTTGTTCCAAGAAGTATCCCCGCAAAAATCAGACCTGACAATAAAAATACTGAGGCTTTTATTCCCATAACAGGTACCGCTACACCGGAAATGAGGATGAATCCGAAAGCTGATCCCGCAAGATCAGCACTATAGGTTACGGCAGATGCTGATCCGTTATTATCCGTGATGGTCAGTTCACGGAAAATATGACCTGTAATAAATGACGGCAACAGGGCTGATAATATTATAGTAAGTATTGCTGCGGGAATGCTGTTAATTGAAAGGAGAAAATTGATGCCAAGAGCAATAACGGCATAATATGCGATCAGAAAGAGGGCCTTGATCTTAAGCTGTATTGAATTCAGGAATTTAAGGTTTGTTCCCGCACCGGCAGCAAGTCCCGCCATGAGTGCGGCAAGTATAATGCCTGTGAACTGGTACATGTTCCCCACTGTAAGCTGAAGAGAAAGCAATATGATTATTTCAAATCCTGCAAGTGCGGAAGCGCTGTAATACATAATCAGATTTCTTCTGCGAACGGCGAGAACCGGTGAAGCAAAGGCCAAAATCATCAGGATTATTGCCGGCACCTTTTCATTAAGATCCTTGCTGAAATTATATGACTGGAAATGAAAACTTGCAATCGGGAACACAGAGCTGTTCTTTCTTGCCCCGGGGTCAAGAAGTGAAATAACCTCTGCTGATTTATTTTCAATCAGATCATCAGCAAGGAAATCGGAACAGACATAAATATTGTTAATATTCCTCTCCTCCGTAAGCCGGCAGATTGAAACCGATAATTCAGCGTCTGATGCTATGAAGTAGAGTTTATTCCCGGCCACAGGCTTTACATACCTGAATACTCCTGCCAGGCTGTTATAAATAGATGAGTAAAAATTTACTGACTCTTTGTTCGGATAATTATTCCAGGTCCCGGGAGAACACATGAAAACGCCGCCGGGAGAAAGCTTCTTCCTTACATCATCAAAGAATTCATTAGTATAATACCTGTTAAGGGAGAGAGTGGAAGGGGGAGGAAGAAGAAGCAGAACAGCATCAAACTTATCTCCTTTGCCCTTCAGATACCTGAATGCATCCCTGTTTTCAATGATCAGCTCTGCATTACCCGGATCAGCCTGTCCTGAATCTGATTTTATTAATTCAGGATCTCTTTCAATGTAGAATACCTTTTTAACCGGATATTTAAGTATCTCGGGCAGATGCGATTTCAGGGATCCTGAAATAAGAAGGACTTTTTCGGGATTTTCCTTCTGAAGCATTGCATAATGTATATTCTCTTCTCTTTCAGCTACATCATCAGTATAGGCAAGGAGCCGGTGATTGTAATAAATGCTTCTTTCACCCAGGTATTCCCCGTACGTTATATTACCATACGGAGTATCCATTGTTTCCGTGACTTTAATACCGGGCAGAAGAAGATGTCTGAAAAGAATATCCGGATCAGATAATATGATAACAGATGCCACAACTGCGGCAAGTGCCTTTACCAGGATTTTAATATTCCTGCCTTTAATAAAGAAGGTCAGAAGGGTATATGCCAGTGAGAGCAGGATGATTATCAGGAGCAGTTCATATGTATTAAGCAGGCCGGCAGTCAGAACCGACAGGAGTATGCCTGCTGCAATTCCGCCGATGGTTTCAATCGAAAAGGATTTACCCGGGATGAAATCATTTACATCCCTTGCAGCAGCAATAAGTTTTGCAAAGCTGAATCCTGATACCATGCAGAATGGGATCAGTACCAGGAATGTGAATACCATGCTTACCAGGAATGAAGGAGTTTCTCCGGTTTGCAGGAAGAGCCTGGATAACAGTATAAGCAATGCCAGCGAAAGCAACGGGCTCAAAGAAAACACAATGTTGATCCTGCGGATATCATTTAGCGCTGATTTGCCGGCAGCTGCAGCTCCTATTCCTGATGCAATGAGCCACGATCCAAGAAATATCCCTGTTGTCAGTTCATATCCGCCGGAAATATTCATAACCTCCCTGATCAGCAGTATCTGAACGGACATGCTTGTAAATCCGATGAGAAAAAGATTGATACTGATTTCAGAAGAACTCATTTTCCTGAAGCCCGGACGCTCTGAGGGCTCTTCTGCCCTGGAAAATATTCTGGAGAAATACGATAAATGCCAGATAAAATGAAATATGCCGGTTATTGCCATGCCGGCACCTGTTTCAACATGCCATTTCAGTATTGATTTTATTTCCGGTATGTTCCATTTGAAATTTATCTGGAGCGCCATAAACAGGCCAGCCAGTGCTGTAATGATAAAAGTGATGGCAAGGATGGAATTCCAGAGTCTCCTGTGTGCGGTAAGGGAATAGAAACCTGTCCGGTAGAAAATGAAGCTTATTAAATACAGAACAGTAACAGTTATGCCTGTTCCTATGACATGATACATAGCTACTTTTTGTTTTCTTCAAGCACCATACCCTCATAGATGAATAACTCGGCATCTTTCCAGCCGTCCCATCCCAATCCTGCCTTGTCCCTTGAAGTATAGCCAAGGAACTGTTCAACTGTCCAGCCATTCTCAGTCGCAACCTGAGGCAGCATGGTACCTGATCTGAAATCCTTCTTAATGTAAATACCGTGTTTCCCTAAGACTATCTCGTTTATATTGCTGATTTTTTTCATCGGGCCCAGAACAGTTATTTCCATTTCAACTTTCTCATATTCTTCCCTGGTAAGAGGGTAGAAGCGGGTATCTTCAAAGGCTGATGACAATGCAGAGGCCTGGACAACCTCATAAAGCGGATCAGATGAAAGGAATCTTCCGATACAACCTCTCAGTTTGCCGTCAATTTTCAGGGTCACAAATGCGCCCATCTGCTTTTTCATAACGTCAGGCATCTTTTTTTCATCAATTACATACCTTTTATTCTCATATAACTTTGTCCTTATGCTGTTTCTGGCTATTGAGAAAAGCTGGTCTTTTTCGGATTTGTTGAATGAAAGCCCCATTGATGATTCCTGTTCATCTTTCTGATTCTTGTTTTTTTCGATAAGGGCTATGGCATGATATCCCACAACCCTGCCCTTATCTCCATAGGGAGTGTCACCTGAATTGCAGTAATCAATATGTTTGTACTCGAGATTTACATCGCCTTCAGCAAGATATAAAAGGGTAAGTCCTGAAGCCCAGCCGCACATACTTGTCGCCAATCCTGAGATATTCCTTGCAGAATTGCTCTTAAGGGCTGTAAGGAAAACCTGCGGATCACCAGAAATAATGCCAGCAGCAGTCTGGTTGTCAACATAAACGGCATCTTTATACGAAGGATAATGAGAAAAATCACTGCTTATCAGAAAGAGATTTTCCGGGGTGAAATATGGCTTAAGCGCTTCGGCTATGAGCTTAATAGTATTTGAATTGTTTGTTCCGATTATGATGGGAACGATCTTTGGTGTTTTGGTATAATAATACTGTATGAGAGGGATATGAACCTCAAGGCTGTGTTCTTCCCTGTGCGCGGTGACAGGAAAATCAAAAACCTTATTTTCATTTTTAAGCTTATTTGCTATCTCCCTGTTGACTATTGCTTTTCCTAGGGGAGTTATAAAATCTCCGGTATTGTACACTGATGCCCCATCAAAGCCCATTACATGGCTGGAGCCGATCAGGAAGATATTACTTATCTCAGCATTTTTCGGAGTTGCCGACAGGGCTGAGGCTGCAATTTTCCCTGAATAAATATACCCTGCATGAGGACTGATAATTGCCCTTACCTTCCAGTTCCCGGGTGATTTCCTGCATTCTGTGAAAAGACCTGCGATATCCCTGATAAGCGTTTCCTTATTGGCCTCATAAAAACTGCCTGCTGCAACCGGCTGTCTGTCAGTTGATTTATTCTGCGAATAAATTTCCATAACACTGATGATTGATAACAATACTATGAATACTCTGCGCATGATAATAATATAAAATGGCGTAATAAAGTTATGCCAAAAAAATGAGAAAAAGATGTTAAAGGGACGAGTTTAAATAACGGACTAGATGAGAACCATTGACTCTTTCAATATCTCACCGTTTTCGTCAGTGCCGTAGATTTTTATACCCAGGCTCACAGAAGGAACACCTATCATATCAATGATGGGACTTAAAGCATCCTTGAGGTCCTCAACTTCCATACTGTCGAATTCCTCGATATTGAAATACAGATGAATTATAAGAGTGGCTTCAGGTTCTTTAATAGAGCAGAGAACCTTTACGATCTTTGCCAGCCATATAGATGAGGCAGTATTGAAATATTCAAGATTAAGCCTCAGATTAGTTGTATGCCTCGGATTATTTGCATATTGATTTACCCACTTCAGTATCTGATCGTAAAGATCGGCAGCATTTTCAGGAATTGACCTTCCGGACAATATCAGCTCTCCTGTAAGATGATTAAGATCAATCTGGGGTGTTTTATTTGTAGACTCAATGTATATATTCTTCAGTTCACCCACGACAAAACGATGTTAATGATTAATAAGTTATGGATTTCATCATAAAATTAGCATATCTTTTTAACAATAATATTATTCTTAATCAAATCTTCATCAAAAATAAATGTCCGG
>CAYNGW010000145.1:0-5725 GCA_964396955.1 uncultured Rikenellaceae bacterium
CCTTTAATATGCTTAAGCTGCATGTATTCGTGGAGCTGCTTATCCACGCGGTCGGCAACTATCCGAAGGGCCATCTCACGCAAGGCTGTTATATTTCCTTTGCGGAAAAAACGTTCTATAGCCTCTTTTGATCGTTCCGGGGTATATACTTTGCCATCCGAAAGTCGTTGGAGCAGTTCATCAGGAGTAAGGTCAATAACCTCTATTTCATCAGCGTTTTCAAAAATCTCATCGGGAATTGTTTCCCTGACAATGATCCCTGTGATCTGTGCAACTGTATCAGAACGGCTTTCCAGGTGCTGAACGTTTACAGTTGTATATACATCAATTCCGTTGTCCAGGATTTCCAGGACATCCTGATATCGTTTTATGTGTCTGCTGCCAGGGGCATTTGTATGAGCAAGCTCGTCAATCAATGCTATTTTTGGCTTGCGGGCTATTATAGCATCCAGATCCATCTCCTGAACTGTAGTAGATTTGTATGGATAGGTTTTGCGGGGAATCAATTCAAAGCCCTCGGCCAGTTCAGCTGTCTCCTTCCGGTTGTGCGTTTCGACATAGCCAATG
Source organism: uncultured Rikenellaceae bacterium (assembly GCA_964396955.1). Classification (GTDB taxonomy): domain Bacteria; phylum Bacteroidota; class Bacteroidia; order Bacteroidales; family VadinHA17; genus LD21. The sequence goes on from CAYNGW010000145.1 coordinate 568, forward strand.
ATAATATCATTCCCTTTCAATTTTTCAGCTAGTGCTGTTTGAAGCATAGTGTACGTTTTACCTACACCGGCACACATACCAAAGAATATTTTCAGCTTGCCCCGTTTACTTTTTTCTTCCTCTAACTTTAAGAGGGCTAAAAGTTCATCGGGATCCGGCCGGGTGTCCTTAAAGTCCATATTAAACTACTTTTTTTCAAACCTGGAAAGTATCGCTGAGGCTTGTTCTTCCATAACTTTTATCTGAAATAGCATTTTTTTCAGCTCCTCAATATCTTCAGCGCTTTTATCTTTTCCCAAATCGTCATGTAAAGTTACAGACATTTTCTGCTTGTTTGTATTTAATTTCTCCGCCATTTCATTAAAAGCCAGTGAAATTTCGGTGAGTTCATCATTTCCATCTAGATAAAGCTTGTTTCTGTAATTACTGGATACTATTTCTTTTATCCCATTATACAATCTGTAAAATCGTTCGTTGAAATATGATGAAAAGATAAACGTAAAACCATAAGCAATCAAAAAACATAAGGTTCCGATAATTGTCATTTGTATTGTTGCCTTCTTTGCCGAAACTTTAGCGTCATCCGTTTTTCCTTCAATGGCTTTCTCGTTCATTTGAGACAAAAGCATCAATTTGTTGTAAAGAGTGTCAAATTTCTCCTGGAGGTTAAGAACCTTCATAACCTGATCTGGCGATCTGATAAATTCTGCAACTAAATAATGGAAACTACTGTAATTTGTTTCAATATCAGATACAAGCTGATCTTCGCCAACTTCTGTTATATTATTTTTTTCCAGTCTGAATGATTTGTCAAATTGCATAAACTCCCTGTTAATGATGGCAGTATCAGGGCTTTTATTGGTTAAAAAGGAATTAATAATTCCCTGATTAATACTTGTCAGGACTTCTGACATGTCTTGGGCATAGACTACTGAATAATGGTTTTCCTTGAGGATTGCACTTGTTTTCCCGGAGAGCCTGTTAAGGTAAAATATAGAGGAGACAGATAACAACAAAATAGAAACCAGGAAAAGCACCATCCCCATTGTAAATCTTTTACTACGGATTGAAGTTTTCATAGACTATCGATTTTATTTTTTTGTGTAACGTTCTGATCCAGTTTATTAAGTTCAAGGTTTAAAATCAATACATTGACACGGGTTTTCCCAAGAATAAAGAACTGAGGCATTTCCGTCTGATCTTTAATTAATTGCTGAAGTTTTTGCTTCTTAATATTATCTAAATGACGTGCATTTGAGATGCGATCAACCTGTAAAAGCGCTGCTTCAGGTGAAATATGAGGATCGAGACCGCTTCCGGAAGCAAAAAGCATCTCTGAAGGAATGGGTGTCAGGCTATCCAGCTTATTAAATGCAATAAATTTGTCTCTACGGTCTTTTACGAGATTTTTCAATTTGACATTAGTTAATCCATAATTTGAGCCTCCTGAAGGTATAGGATTATATGAAATTGCTGAAGGGCGAGAGGAAAAATAAATAACACTATCGAATTGCTGTCCGATAAGCTTACTGCCTGTCACCTTATTGTCTGTAAGTATTAAACTGCCGTTTGCTTTACCGGCAAAGAATGCCTGTGCAATTCCGGTAATCAAAAGAGGATAAATAATCCCTGTTAAAATAGTGAAAAACAGGAATATTTTCAAAGATATAATGATTGTTTTCATCTACTTCATTGATTTACAAGTTAATTAAAATATCAATAAGCTTAATCCCAATGAAAGGGGCAATAATACCACCTAAACCAAAAATAAGCAGGTTACGGGTTAATGCTGCCATAGCTGAAACAGGTCTGTATAGGACTCCTTTTAAAGCCAGCGGGACTAATAAAATAATAATAATCGCATTAAATATTACCGCACTCAGTATAGCGCTTTGCGGTGAACCAAGATGCATAATATTAAGAACGGAAAGAGGGCCGATTCCGTTTGCACCTGAATAAAGCGAAATTGCTATAGCCGGAATAATGGCAAAGTATTTAGCCACATCATTGGCAATACTAAAAGTAGTGAGAGATCCCCGGGTCATAAGTAATTGCTTGCCAACCTTCACAACCTCAATCAATTTTGTGGGATTACTATCGAGGTCGACCATGTTTCCGGCTTCACGGGCCGCCTGGGTACCTGAGTTCATGGCAATGCCTATATCGGCCTGTGCAAGAGCAGGGGCATCATTAGTCCCGTCTCCGATCATTCCAACCAGGTGGCCATTTGCCTGTTCTTCACGTATACGGAGTAATTTGTCTTCAGGTGTTGCTTCGGCCATAAAGTCATCTACCCCGGCTTCAGCTGCGATGGCAGCACCTGTCAAAGGATTATCACCGGTAATCATTACCGTTTTAATTCCCATTTTACGGAGTTCGGCAAAACGTTGCTTGATACCCCCTTTAACAATGTCTTTCAGATGAACTATGCCCAGAACCTTTTTATCTTCAGCTACCACCAGGGGTGTTGAGCCCTGTCGGGCCAGCCGTGATACAATATCCTGAATTTCCTGAGGGTAAAAACCATTATTGTTTTGTATAAAAGTGCGGATAGCTTCTGATGCTCCTTTACGTATCTTCCGGATTGTGCCGTCATCGGTTTTTAAATCAACCCCGCTCATTCTCGATTGGGCAGTGAAAGGGATAAACGATGCATTGAGCTGGTGAACTTCACGACCACGGATGTTAAATTTTTCTTTGACAAGAACAACAATTGAGCGCCCTTCAGGTGTTTCATCCGATAATGATGAAAGCTGGGCAGCATCGGCAAGCTCTTCAGCTTTTATTCCTGCTGCGGGTATAAAATCAGTAGCCATACGGTTGCCTAAGGTTATCGTTCCTGTTTTATCGAGCAAAAGGACATCAACATCCCCGGCAGCTTCAATAGCACGCCCGCTGGTAGCGATAACATTTCGCTGAATAAGCCTGTCCATACCACTTATACCTATTGCACTCAGCAAGGCGCCGATAGTTGTAGGAATAAGACAAACCAATAAAGCAATCAATACGGGAAGTGTTAAGTTTTGTGACACAGATAAACCCGAAGCCTTAAGACTGTAGCCGAAAAATGCCGGAAGCGTAACCACTACCAGAAGAAAAATAATAGTCAGGCCCGATAGCAGGATAGATAGAGCTATCTCATTGGGTGTTTTATGACGTTTTGCTCCCTCAACCAGTGCAATCATACGGTCGATAAAGGTGTTACCTGGTTCGGTTGTAACGCGGATCAGAATCCAGTCACTGATTACCTTTGTCCCCCCGGTAACAGCCGAACGGTCGCCTCCGCTTTCACGGATAACAGGGGCTGATTCGCCTGTTATAGCCGATTCGTCAACGCTTGCAATACCTTCAATGACCTCTCCGTCTGAAGGTATTACCTCTCCGGCTTTGCAAAGGACTATATCGCCTTTTCTAAGCTCGGTTGCAATTACCGAAACTTCTTGTTTACCAACAATTTTACGGGCTATTGTCTGCGTGCGATTTTTTCGCAAACTATCAGCCTGGGCTTTCCCTCTGCCCTCAGCAATAGCCTCTGAGAAATTGGCAAACAACACGGTAAACCATAACCATATAGCTATTTGCAGGTTGAAAGATGAAAAGTTACCCTGGAAAATACCTGCAATTACTATAATTGTTGTAATAAGTGAACCTATTGCCACAATAAAAATGACTGGGTTTTTAATTAGTAAAACAGGATTTAATTTGATTACACTGTCTTTTATAGCCTGTAATAGTATCTTTTTATTGAAAAGACCAGTATTTACTTTCGTACTCATTTTGTCCAAAAATTAGAAGGTTATTCCGCTGTTCATTAACAAATGTTCAATAACAGGGCCGAGCGATAAAGCAGGGAAATGTGTTAACCCTCCTATAATAAGGATAACTGCGATCAGCAAACCGATAAACAACCAGTTGTCTGTACGAAATGTACCTGCCGAAAGCGGGGTAATTTTCTTTTTAGCCATGTTCCCTGCTATTGCAAGAACCGGAATAATTATGCCAAATCGTCCAATCAGCATTCCTAAACCAAGAGTCAGATTGTAAAAAGGTGTATTTGCATTTAATCCGGCAAAAGCACTGCCGTTGTTACCTGCTGCCGAGCTATATGCATATAGTATTTCTGATAAGCCGTGAGGCCCCGCATTATTAAGGCTGGATAATCCACCGTTGCTTACCGAAGCCAATGCTGAAAAAATCTGAATTACCACATTCGGTGCAAGAACCGCTATAATAGCCATTTGAACCTCAAAAGCTTCAATTTTTTTGCCAAGATATTCCGGGGTGCGTCCAACCATAAGTCCGGCGATAAAAACCGTTACAATTATAAAAATTACCATGCCGTACAATCCTGCCCCCACACCTCCAAAAATAATTTCACCGAGCATCATATTTATCATCGCTATCATGCCAGCAATTGGTGAAAGACTATCGTGCATGGCATTTACTGAACCATTGGAAGCTGATGAGGTGGAGGCTGACCAGAGAATACTATTTGTTATTCCGAAACGTGTTTCCTTGCCTTCCATCAAATGTAAATGTCCGAAAATGGGATTTGCGGAATACTCAGCATACAAGGAAATACCTAATCCCGTGATAAATAAAATCAGCATTGCTAAAAAAATTGTCCAGCCCTGACGAGTTGAGCCGACCATTTTTCCAAAAGTGTATGTTAATGCAGCCGGTATTAGCAAAATTGCCAGCATTTCGAGAAAATTGCTGAGAGGAGTGGGATTCTCGAAAGGGTGAGAACTATTGGTATTAAAATATCCCCCGCCATTTGTTCCCAGTTGCTTGATAGCAATCTGCGAAGCTGCCGGCCCCATCGGTATTACCTGCTGCCCGCCCTGTAAAGTTTGAACGGTTTCATATGGTCTGAAATTCTGTACAACTCCCTGACCGACCAGTAAAATGGCAAATAGAATTGAAAGTGGTAACAGAACATACAGGGTTGAGCGTGTAAGGTCCGTCCAGAAGCTACCGAGCTTTTCTGTTGTTTTTCGTGAAATACCTCTTATGAGGACCAATAAAACAGCTATTCCGGTTGCTGCACTTACAAAATTCTGAACCGTAAGACCTGCCATCTGTACGAGATAGCTTAAAGTTGTTTCCCCGCTGTATGATTGCCAGTTAGTATTTGTCACAAAGCTTATTGAGGTAT
>CAYNGW010000146.1:0-5691 GCA_964396955.1 uncultured Rikenellaceae bacterium
TGTTCAGGATATACTGTCACTTGATGAAGAAGATACAGTATCTGTTGATCCCGGTAATGACGTGGAAATAAGCCTTATTAAAACCCTTACAGGCAATCTTACTTACAATGTCAACATGTTATCTCCGATATCAGCCTCTTTATCAATTACTTTACCGACATCTCTGCGTGACGGTGTTCCGATATCAGAAACCATAACCATTAGTCCGGATTCCGCTATCACCGGTAATATTTCACTTGCCAATTCGACTATTGATCTCGGAACAGTAGCTGCGACCCCATACAATATGCTGCCGATCAATTACCACATTGAGGTAAGCTCCAGCGGCCAGATGGTCGATTTCAACAGCACCGATGAGATCCGTCTTGACCTTGAATTGCTCGATCCTGAGCTTGATTATGTGAAAGGTTATTTCGGACAGTACGGCGATACTATTGATTCAGATACGCTTGACCTTGAAATAGAGGATATCCTGAGCAATATCTCCGGAAGCTTCCTGATCTCAAGTCCTTCTGTCCGCCTGAACTATTCCAACTCATTTGCAATTCCTGTTGAAATAGACCTCAATGCTGTAGGATACAAGGAGGATGACAGTTTGGATATAGATATTGATCCTGTTTCCCTGAGCTATCCATCTGCTCCGGCTGAACGGGATAAGAACGGAGTTTTTACGGTTGACAAAAACAATTCACAGTTCCCGGAGCTGATATCGATGCCGCCTGAGAAGATCCGTTTCGGAGGCTCTGCAGTGATGAATCCGCAGGGGAATACCGGCAGCCGGGATAATTATATTTTCGGCAACAGCCGTTTTCTCGGAGACCTTGAAGTTGAGGTGCCTGTTGAATTAAGGCTTAATAATCTTCATTTTGCCGATACAGTTGATAATCCATTGCATGATGAAGATTTCAGCGACAGTCCAATCGATCCGGAAGATATAGAATCGCTTAAGATCCTGCTGGATATTGATAACGGATTCCCGCTTGGCATATCATTGAGTGTGAGCCTTTATGATTCAACAGCTAATACAGTGAGGAGCACTCTTAATGCTGCAGATATTCTTGAACCGGCTCCTGTTGACGCTAACGGCCGTGTGTCTGCACCTGCAGAATGCACTACAGAAATTGAACTTACAAACGACTTCTGGAAATGGATAAAAGATGCTGATAAGATCATCTTCAGCATCACTCTTGTGACCACGGACGGAGGCACAAAGGATGTAAAGATCTATTCAGATTATACTCTTGACTATAAAGCAGCGCTCTTTGTGAAGCCGGACCTCAAATTCAGTTTTGATTGAACCTCATTAAACCAATAATATGATCAGGAGATTCAAATACATTATGATAATGCTACTGGCTGCGGTCACATATAATTCCACTGCCCAGAACAGCCAGGTCCTTTATTATATGAACCTGCCGCAGAGGCATCTGCTCAATCCTGCACTACGGTCCACGAATTCGGTCTACATCGGATTACCGGTTATTTCAGGAATCAACATAAACATCAATAATAATTTCTTTAATTTTTCAGATGTGCTGGCACAGAGCGGCGATTCGCTCATCACTCTTTTTCATCCTGATTTTGAATTTGAGGAGTTTTTGAAAAAAATCAAGGATGTAAATGCCATTGAACCGCAGGTCCTTGTACAGCTTTTTGGACTTGGCTTCAATGCCGGAAAGGACTTGTATGTTTTTCTTGATATTAATGAGCGCGTTGAGGCAAATGTTGCACTGCCGGGAGATCTTCTGAGGCTTGGTTTTCAGGGTAATGAACCGTTTCCGGGCAGTAAGATTGATCTTTCATCCCTGAGGACAGATATAATGTGGTACCATGAAGCCGGATTAGGTTTCTCAAAGAACTTTACCAACAATCTCCGGATCGGAGTTAAAGGCAAGCTGCTTTTGGGAATAGCCACAGCATCAACAGATATCAGGTCGCTTGGAATAACCGTGAATGATGATTACAGCCATATTTTTGATGCCGACATGTCTGTAAATCTCAGCGTGCCGGTGGATACTCTTCAGGATGCAGATAACAATTTTAATGGTTTTGAATTTGACGACACAAGATTTGATGAGACCTCTGAAATAATCAATTATCTTCTTAATCCTGAAAATATAGGCTTAGGACTTGATATCGGAGTAGAATACAGTTTTGGCGACAGGCTAAGGGCATCTGCCGCAATAACTGATCTTGGCTTTATTAAATGGAAAAAAGACATTACAAATCTTAAGGCTGAAGGCCGTTTTGATTTCACAGGAATTGACCTGATGGATATTTATGAAAGAGACATTTCGCCTGATTCACTGGGAGCAGAACTGCTTGATTCCCTAATAAATTCATTTACCGTCGCCTCTGATAAAACTCCTTTTACAACATATCTTCCGTTCGGGATTTCCGTGGGAGGAAGTTACAATCTGACAAAAAACTTTTCCCTGGGAGTTCTGTCATATACAAGATTCGTTGGCAAGCAGATAAAGGAAGCACTGACTCTTTCAGCCAATGTCAATATGGGCAATGCCTTTTCAACTACTATTGCTTACACCGCTGCTAATCACAGGTATGATAATCTCGGCTTTGGTCTTGCATTCAGGGGAACCATTTTCCAGTTTTATTTCCTTGCCGACAGGATACCGGTAACATGGAACAAGATTGTTTCCGATGATTTTGAAACACCGGCACCCCTTGTATCCCTGTTTGGAGAAAATGCAATTCCTGTCCCTTCAAGCTGGAATACCATACACCTGAGGCTCGGTATGAATCTTGCCTTCGGGAACAAGATCAAAAAGAAGAATGACAAACCAATGGTGGTTATTCCTGAACAATTGAAAGAGAAATGATTCTTTTACTGCGAATAGTTCTCATCAGTCTGATAATCTATCTTCTTGTCAGATCATTCGTCAGGTATTTCCGCGGGGAGGATGATAGAAGAGTGGTCCCCGAAGATAAAAATCCTGCAGGTACAAAAAAGATCTCAAAAGAAACAGGTGAATATGTTGATTATGAGGAGACTGACAAAAAATAGCCTGCTATTTATCTGATTCCCTGAGTTGTTTTGCCAGGGCGTTCGCAAAAACAAAATCATTAAGGATCTCACAGTCGGAATGCAGAATTTCATGTTTGCTTCCTTCCCAGCAGATTATACCTTCATTGATAAAAACGATCTTTTCGCCTATTTCCATAACCGAATTCATGTCGTGAGTGTTGACAATGGTGGTCATTGAATATTCCTCAGTAAGCTCCCTGATAAGCTCGTCAATAAGGATCGCGGTAATGGGATCGAGGCCCGAGTTGGGTTCGTCGCAGAACAGGTATTTTGGATTGAGTGAGATTGCCCTGGCTATTGCAACCCTTTTCTTCATCCCTCCTGATAATTCCGATGGAAAAAGTTTGTTTGCATTGATAATATTGACCCTGTTAAGGCAGAAGTTGACCCTTTCAATTTTCTCCTCAGGGCCTTTACCGGTGAACATATCGAGCGGATACATCACATTCTGCTCAACGGTGAGGGAATCAAAGAGGGCGCTTCCCTGGAAAAGCATTCCCATCTCTTTGCGGATTTCCTTCTTATCCTCAAAGTTAAGCTGATTGAAAAGGACATTATCAAACCAGATCTCCCCGCTATCCACCTCATGAAGTCCGACAATTGACTTTATCAAAACTGTCTTGCCGGATCCGCTGCGTCCAATGATGAGGTTGGTTTTGCCCGGTTCGAAAGTAACCGAGATATTATCAAGTACCTTCTTCCCATCGAACGACTTGTCCAGATTCTTTACCCTGATCATGACAGAAGGAGCTGAGTAAGTATAACATTGAACAGCAGGATAAGGATACTGCTGTGCACAACGGCTTTTGTGCTTGCCCGCCCTACCTCAAGGGATCCGCCGTCAACATAATAGCCATGGAAAGCTGAAACGCTGGTAATTATAAAAGCAAAGAAGACGGTTTTTATCATTGAGTAGGTAATATAATAAGGTATAAAGGCGTATTGTATGCCGTAAATGAAGTCCTCAGAGGTTATTACACCTGCTAAAGTACCTGCAATCCAGCCTCCAATTATCCCGACAGTTATACTTATCAGTGTAAGAAAAGGATTGAAAAGAAGGGTAGCAATAATCTTTGGAAGGACAAGGTAAGAAGCAGAATTGACTCCCATCATTTCGAGTGCATCGATTTGTTCAGTAACCCTCATTGTCCCTATTTCAGATGCAATACTTGATCCGACCTTCCCTGCAAGTATAAGTGCAGCGACAGTTGATGAAAATTCAAGTATTATTGAATCCCGGCAGCCAAGACCTATAAGATAGGTGGGATAAATGGGGTTTTCAGTATTATAGGCTGTCTGAAGCGTGATTACCGCACCCATGAAGAAGGAAATGATCGTAATGATGCCTATTGAATTAAGTCCCAGATAGACAAGTTCGTGCATCGTCTGCTTATAATAAACAGAAGGCTTTTCAGGTTTGGAAAAAACCTTTTTAAGCATAATGAAGTAACGCCCGACCTGTGACAGAAACTTTATCATTCAACAGAGCTTACAGCATTCAAAAATACTAATATTTACCGTATTCCCCTAGTACGGATTTAAGTACAAATTAATTATATATTTGCAGAGAGTTTAGAAATCAACTGCCTGACTATGGATAACAGATATATAATTATTATGGCCGGTGGTGTCGGAAGCCGCTTCTGGCCGCTGAGCCGACGTGAAAAGCCAAAACAGTTCCTTGATATCCTTGGTACCGGGGAGACGCTCATTCAGCAGACTTTCAGGCGTTTCAGATCAACCTGTCCCGCAAGTAATATTTATGTCGTTACCAGCGCTGAACACAAGCAGATTGTTGAAGAACAGCTTGACATTGACCCGGCAAACGTGCTCGCAGAGCCTTTCCGCAGGAACACGGCTCCGTGTCTCGCCTATGGCACATTCAGGATCCTGAAGGAAAATCCCGAGGCAGTAATTACGGTTACGCCTGCTGACCATCTTATTGTCAAGGAGGAGAAGTTCTGCAAGGTGATCCGGGAAAGCATGGATTTTGCGAAGGATAATGATGCCCTTCTTACTCTTGGCATCAAGCCCGACAGGCCGGAGACAGGTTACGGTTATATCCAGGCTGACCGCAAGAAACCGGTTAAGGGATATGACAATCTGCTCAAGGTCAAGACATTTACTGAAAAACCTGATATTGAACTTGCAAGGAAGTTCATCCAGAGCGGCGATTTTTACTGGAATTCGGGAATTTTTATCTGGAACCTTAAGACTATAATGGCTGCTTTTGAGAAGCATCTGCCTGATATGTTTGCAGCTTTTGACGATGGCAGGAAGCTGTTTGGCACGAGGCAGGAAAAGAGCTTTATAGGCAGGACGTACACTGAATGCAGGAGTATCTCGATAGATTATGCCATCATGGAAAAAGCTGATAATGTATATGTTATGTGTACAGATATTGGCTGGTCGGATCTGGGCACATGGAGTTCGCTGTATGAACATTCAACAGCAGACAAGAAGAACAATGCGGTTCTGTGCGGCAATATTTTCTCTTATGACAATAAGGGCAATATTTTCAATATCTCCCCTGAGAAAGTGGCTGTCATCCAGGGATTAAAAGATTACATAGTGATAGAATCTAAAGATGTTTTGCTGATAGTAAAGAAGGAAGAGGAGCAGAACATCAAGAATTATCTTGAGGA
>CAYNGW010000147.1:0-5674 GCA_964396955.1 uncultured Rikenellaceae bacterium
TGAGATCTTTGAGTAACTTGTTTTTGCTTTGTTATCTCTTCTGAATGACATATATGAAATTTTTATTATTCAATTATTTAAATTATTAACGGTATGAGCTGTCAATCAAGAATAACGCTCAATCCAAGACCTCTCAGCTCGTGCAGCAGCACGTTCAGTGACTCAGGTATTCCGGGCAACGGCATCGGTTCTCCTTTGACAATGGACTCATAGGCTTTGGCGCGGCCGATGACATCATCAGATTTTATCGTAAGTATTTCCTGAAGAATATGTGCAGCACCGAAGGCTTCGAGAGCCCATACTTCCATTTCTCCGAAACGCTGGCCGCCAAACTGGGCTTTCCCGCCCAAAGGCTGCTGGGTGATAAGGGAATAGGGTCCGATTGAACGGGCATGCATTTTATCATCAACCATATGGCCAAGCTTAAGCATATAGATAACTCCCACGGTAGCAGGCTGATCAAATCTTTCTCCCGTGCCACCGTCATAAAGGTATGTCTTGCCATATTTGGGAAGATCTGCCTTTTCGGTGTACTCTGTGATCTGGTCTATTGTAGCACCGTCAAAGATCGGAGTTGAGAATCTGAGTCCGAGTTTCTTTCCTGCCCAGCCAAGAACAGTTTCATAAATCTGCCCCAGGTTCATTCTCGAAGGAACACCAAGCGGATTAAGAACTATATCGACGGGAGTTCCGTCTTCAAGGAAAGGCATATCTTCCTGGCGAACGATCCTTGCAACAATTCCCTTGTTACCGTGCCGTCCGGCCATTTTATCGCCAACCTTGACCTTTCGTTTCTTGGCTATATAAACTTTTGCAAGACGAACGATTCCTGCAGGAAGTTCATCGCCGATGGTGATGTTGTACTTGTTTCGCTTATAGACTCCGTCAATTTCCTTATATTTAATTATATAATTATGAAGAAGTTGCTTTATGCTATCGTTCTTTTTCTTGTCCGTGGTCCACTTGTTGGGATTGACATTAAGAAAATCCACTTCCTGAAGCTGTTTCAGCGTGAATTTGCTTCCTTTTGGTATCACATCCACATTAAGATAATCCTTGACACCCTGAGATGTTTTTCCATTGACAAGTATGAAAAGCTTGTCAATAAGCCGGGCTTTAAGGTCATTCACACCTTTGTTGAATTCATGCTCAATCTTTTCGAGCATGGGTTTTTCAACGGCTTTGGATTTCCTGTCCTTGACAGCCCGGGTAAACAGCTTCTTGTCAATGACGACACCTTCGAGTGACGGACCTGCCTTCAGTGATGCATCTTTGACATCACCAGCCTTATCGCCGAAGATGGCACGCAGAAGTTTTTCTTCAGGTGAAGGATCTGACTCTCCTTTTGGAGTGATCTTGCCTATTAATATGTCACCCGGTCTGATATGGGCGCCAATCCTGATAAGACCATTTTCATCAAGATTTTTTGTTGCTTCTTCGCTCACATTAGGAATGTCAGAAGTAAGTTCCTCAAGTCCGCGCTTTGTGTCGCGCACCTCAAGAAGATATTCATCTATATGAACAGATGTAAACATATCCTCCTGGACAACTTTTTCGGAAATCACTATGGCATCCTCAAAGTTATAGCCTTTCCATGGCATGAATGCCACTTTAAGGTTTCTTCCAAGGGCCAGTTCACCATGCTTAGTACCATAACCTTCTGTCAGTACCTGTCCTTTCTTGACTTTTTCGCCTTTTTTTACCACAGGGATGAGGTTGATGCAGGTATTCTGGTTTGTCTTTTTATATTTCGGAAGGTAATATTTCTTAACGTCGTCATCGAAGCTCACAAATTTCTCCTCATCAGTCCTTGTATATCTGACGACGATTTCATTTGCATCGACATATTCAACAACGCCGTCACCTTCTGCCACGATCAAAATACGGCTGTCTTTAATAACCTGTGTCTCGAGTCCGGTACCCACGATTGAGGATTCCGGATTAATAAGAGGAACTGCCTGACGCATCATGTTTGATCCCATGAGGGCCCTGTTGGCATCATCATGTTCAAGGAACGGTATAAGAGATGCTGCTATTGATGCTATCTGGTTTGGAGCAACGTCCATCAGGTCTATTTTCGAAACTTCTTCAAAGGGATAATCAGCTTCATATCTGCATTTTGCCCTTGTATCCTCAAAATGTCCGTCTTTCTGCAGCGGGGCATTGGCCTGTGCGATCATCTTCTCCTCTTCTTCTTCAGCGCTGAGCCATACTATCCCTTCCCTGGTGAAATCAACCTGTGCATTATGCACTTTCCGATAAGGTGTTTCAATAAATCCAAGGTCATTGATCTTCGCAAAAACGCAGAGAGATGATATAAGTCCGATGTTTGGTCCCTCAGGAGTTTCAATCGGGCAGAGACGGCCGTAGTGCGTATAATGAACGTCCCTTACCTCAAAACCTGCTCTTTCGCGTGAAAGACCGCCGGGACCAAGTGCTGACATACGGCGTTTATGGGTCATCTCAGCCAGAGGATTAGTCTGGTCCATGAACTGTGAAAGCTGGTTTGTCCCGAAAAATGAATTAATGACCGATGAAAGTGTTTTTGAATTTATAAGATCGACCGGGGTAAATACCTCATTATCCCTGACATTCATTCTTTCACGGATCGTTCTTGCCATACGGGCCAGTCCCACGCCGAACTGTGCATAAAGCTGTTCACCGACGGTACGGACTCTCCTGTTGCTGAGGTGGTCAATATCATCAATATCAGTCTTTGAGTTGATAAGTTCAATAAGGTACTCAATGATCTTTATGATATCTTCCCTTGTAAGTATCTTAACATTTATTTCGGTATTCAGGCCCAGTTTCTTATTGATCCTGTAGCGGCCCACTTCCCCGAGATCGTATCTCTTGTCGGAAAAGAAAAGTTTGTCAATCACGTCGCGGGCAGTTGCCTCATCAGGTGGTTCGGCGTTGCGCAGCTGACGGTAAATATAGATAACTGCTTCTTTTTCAGAGTTGCAGGGATCTTTCTGCAGTGTGTTATATATGATAGCGTAATCCGACAGGGTTGAATCGTCTTTATGCAGAAGGATTGTTTTTGCACCTGAATCGACAATAAGATCAATATGTTCCGGTTCGATCGCGGTTTCCCTGTCGAGAATCACTTCATTTCTTTCTATTGAAACAACCTCTCCTGTATCCTCATCCACGAAGTCTTCAACCCATGTTTTCAGCACCCTGGCAGCCAGCTTCCGGCCGACAAGTTTCCTGACATTTGTTTTGGAGACTTTATGTTCCTCAGCGAGGTTGAAGATCTCAAGTATCTCTTTATCGCTTTCGAAACCTATTGCACGGAGGAGCGTTGTTACAGGCAGTTTCTTCTTCCTGTCGATATATGCATACATCACATTATTGATGTCGGTAGCAAATTCAATCCATGAACCTTTGAAAGGTATTATCCTGGCTGAATAGAGTTTTGTACCGTTGGCATGTATGCTCTGTCCGAAGAATACTCCCGGTGATCTGTGCAGCTGTGACACTACGACCCTTTCTGCTCCATTAATGACAAAAGTGGCACGTTCCGTCATATAGGGTACGGTTCCAAGGTAGACATCCTGGATGACCGTATCAAAATCCTCATGTTCCGGATCAGTGCAGTAGAGCTTCAGTTTTGCCTTAAGCGGGACACTGAAGGTTAGTCCGCGTTCAATACACTCATCAATAGTATAGCGCGGAGGATCAATATAATAATCCAGAAATTCCAGAACAAAGTTGTTCCTGGTATCAGTTATCGGGAAGTTTTCACTGAAGACTTTATAAAGGCCTTCCTTCCTCCTGTTCTCGGGAGTCGTTCCAAGCTGAAAGAACTCACTGAACGATTTTAACTGAACCTCCAGAAAATCAGGGTAATCAAGTTGGGTTTTCCTGGATGCAAAATTAATTCTGTCGGTACTTTTTGGAGACATTTTACAAGGATTAAGTGAACTTATAATTTAAATAACAAAAGGCCTGGTCCCGGATACCCGGGACTAAACCTACAACCCAGCAATGTGGTATAGTTTATTTAAGTTCAACTTCAGCTCCTGCTTCTACCAATTGGTTTTTAATAGCTTCAGCTTCATCTTTTGAAATACCTTCCTTTACGGGACCCGGAGCAGCGTCAACTACTGCCTTTGCTTCCTTAAGCCCAAGGCCGGTGATGTCTTTAACAAGTTTAACAATCTGTAATTTTTGTCCTCCTGCGTTTTTAAGAATAACGTCGAATGTTGTTTTCTCTGCAGCAGCAGGTGCTGCGCCACCGGCAGCAGGTCCGGCAACAGCAACAGCTGCAGCAGCCGGTTCAATACCATACTCTTCTTTAAGTATTTTTGCCAGTTCGCTCACCTCTTTAACAGACAGGCTAACCAGTTCTTCTGCAAATTTCTTAAGATCTGCCATTTTTATTAATTTTAGTTTGATTATACTTTAATTATTCTCTTTTTTTGAAAGTGTTTCAAGAACACCGTGAATTTTATTTCCACCTGATTGCAAGGCTGATATAACGTTTTTGGCAGGTGACTGGAGAAGAATGATAATATCTCCTATCAGTTCCTGTTTTGTTTTCACTGAGATAAGTGCATCAAGCATATTATCTCCAAGATAAATTGACTCCTGAACGTATGCGCCTTTCAGAACAGGCTTATCATGTTTTTTACGGAACTCTCTTATAAGTTTGGCAGGGTTGCTTCCGGTATTTGAAAACATGATGGACGTTGTACCTTCAAGAACCGGAAATAGTTCTTCAAAGTTTACACCAGACTGTTCAAGTGCCCTTTTGAGGAGAGTATTTTTCACGACAACGAGTTTAACGTCATAATCAAAACATTTTCTTCTCAGGTCACTTGTATCAGCGGCATTAAGCTGTGCAGTATCAGTCAGATAAAAGTGGCTGTACTCTTTCAATCTCTCAGCAAGGCTGTCTATGATAGCATTTTTTTCTTCCCGTCTCATAATTACTTTCCGAGTTTAAAGATCAATTACTCATCAAGACCTTTCGGATCGATTTTAATGCCCGGGCTCATGGTGCTTGAAAGGAAAAGGCTACGTATGTAGGTTCCCTTTGCAGCAGCCGGTTTAAGCTTGTTTACCATTGAGATAAACTCCTTTGCATTTTCAGCGATCTTATCTGGTTCAAATGAGACTTTTCCGATAGATGCATGAATGATTCCGCTTTTATCAACTTTGAAATCAATCTTGCCCTGCTTCACTTCTTTAACAGCCTTCCCGATTTCCATTGTAACAGTACCACTTTTCGGGTTCGGCATCAGTCCGCGGGGACCGAGTATCCGACCTAACTGACCTACTTTCCCCATTACGGATGGCATGGTTATGATCACATCCATATCTGTCCAGCCGCCTTTGATCTTTTCGACATAATCGTCAAGACCAACATAATCGGCTCCGGCTTCTTTAGCTTCAGCTTCTTTCTCAGGAGAGCAGAGCACAAGAACGCGTGTTGCTTTTCCTGTTCCATGAGGAAGGGAAACAACGCCACGGACCATCTGGTTGGATTTCCTTGGATCAATACCTAACCTTACATCCAGGTCGATAGAGGCATCAAATTTGGTACTGGTCATTTCTTTGACCAGGACAGATGCTTCCTTCAACGTATAGAGCTTGTCCTTTTCAAGTTTATCAAGAGCAAGCTTACGGTTTTTGGTAAGTTTAGTCATTATTCTTCTGGTTAATT
>CAYNGW010000148.1:0-5664 GCA_964396955.1 uncultured Rikenellaceae bacterium
CTGGGAAAGAACGGTAGCTTTCTTTAAGGAAAAGCTGAAATAAATTTAGATTACATGTACCCATCCCCCAACCCCCTTCCCTGCAGAGCACGTACCCACCCCCTTTATCCCCCTCCCTGCTGGCGCAAGGAGGGGGATGTTATTGATATACAATGTATTAAGCCCCCTCCTTACGAAGTAGGGAGGGGGTTGGGGGTGGGTACGTGCTCTGCAGGGAAGGGGGTTGGGGGTGGGTACATGTGATCAAAAAGGGGGGCGCTATTTTTCCAAAGACGCTAATCTCAATGCATCCACAAACGGCCTGCAATGGTTAAAGAAGAGTTTGTACCCGGGACATAAATAGTTCAATCCGGGTTCTCCGTCAG
Organism: uncultured Rikenellaceae bacterium; assembly: GCA_964396955.1. Classification (GTDB taxonomy): domain Bacteria; phylum Bacteroidota; class Bacteroidia; order Bacteroidales; family VadinHA17; genus LD21. Next base: position 366 of record CAYNGW010000148.1, read on the forward strand.
GAGTTCGAAGGAACCTGTTTTTAGGACATTCTCCGTTGCACATCTCCAGAACATCACATTCCCTGCAATACCGGGGGAGCTTTAAGGATTTAGCCTCTCCGAAGGCTTTTTGTTCCGGAGAGTCAAGGAGTTCAGCAAGAGAAATATTCCTGATATTCCCGAGGAGATGTTCCCTGTCCACATAATGATCACATGAATAGAAATCACCATTATGCTCAACTACGGGAATTCCACCGCAGCTGACTTTAAATATGCACAGGGTATGTTCCTGCCTGAAGGCTGTTCTGGCGGCCTCTTCAAAGATCTGGATCCTTATTTTGCCTATATCCTTTGCTGCCCATTCATCGAAAACCTTTATAAGAAAATTACCATATTCCAGAGCATCGACTGAAGCAGAACTTACTCCCGAAACTGAATTTTTCAGAGGCTCTACCAGCGGAAGGAATGTCATAAATTCAGCTCCAAGTCCCCTGAAAAAATCATAAACAGCCAGCGGATTTCCTGAATTATGAGAATTCAGCACACACAAGATCTCACAGGTTATTTCATGCTCCTTCAGGAGCTCATAACCATGCATAACCTGGCTGAATGTTGGTCCTTCATCTGCAGAGAGGCGGTATCTGTCATGAAATTCCTGCGGACCGTCAACGCTGATCCCGACCAGGAAATTCTCATCGGAAAGGAACCTGCACCAGCTTTCATCAAGAAGAGTTCCGTTTGTCTGAATTCCGTTAATGGTCTTATATCCGGCAGGTACATGTTTCTTCTGAAGTTTAACGGCTTTCCTGAAAAAATCAAGTCCCGCCAGTGTCGGTTCCCCTCCGTGCCATGAGAACATAATGACCTTTTCTGTGGATGCTTCAATATGCTTAATAATGTAATTCTCAAGGATTTCGTCTGTCATCCACTGTGAACCTGTTTCCGGATATAGATCTTTCTTTCCGAGATAATAGCAATAGCTGCACCGGAGATTGCACGAAGCACCGACAGGTTTAACGAATATCTGAAATTCACGATCCATTTTTAAGGCGTTCTCATCCTGATGCGCCATTCAACAGGGTAATAGTTGTTCATTCTGTTACCGATATTATTCAGGAAGCCCAGATTAATCCCTTCATAAGATGCAAGAATCCAGCCAGCCGGAGCATCCGATGCTGAAAAGTTATCCCGCCGCAGATAGCTCAATGCCTCTTTCAGATCAAGATCAAGTGTAAAAAATACACTATTTCGCAGGAACACCGACATTGCGAGTTCATGCGAAGGGATGTAATTCTTCCTTTTCACTGCAACTACTCTTGTTCCGGGCTTGACTATTTTAAGAAACTTAGATAATAGAAAATAATCATTGAAACTGCAGGGAATGGAAACTATATCATCATTGATCTTAACAATACTGTCCTCTTGGAAATGAGTCAGATCAGATGCAATTTTCTTCTCATCCTTACCCGGCTTACTGTTACTGTAATTTGATTTTCCCCGATGTATTATTGCATTTCCTCCGGTTTTCCTGATAACGGAAATAAAAAGCCCCTCACCCCTGATCTTTCCGGGATAAAATCCATAGCCAACTGCTCCCTGGTAATTTATCTCCGTAATGCCGTCATAATCTGATACATCCAGCTTTACTGATTCTGCTTCATGCTTTTCGGTGAACCATTTGATATTCTTTTCATTTTCATCAGGATTAAATGTACAGGTGCTGTATATGAGAATCCCGTTCTCTTTCAGTGCCGGCCATGCATCAGTCAGTATTCTTTTCTGCCGGTCGGAACAGAGGGCAGCATTTTCTTCCGACCATTCTTTTACAGCGATCTGATCCCGGAACATTCCTTCGCCCGAACATGGGGCATCAATGAGCATTATATCAAAAAATCCTGGAAGTTTGCTGAATGCTGATGGATCGTTTTGTGTAACAATAGAGTTTGACAGTCCCCACTTGGTCAGGTTTTCCGCGAGTATCATTGCTCTGGTCCTGATAACTTCATTTGCCACGAGCATACCATCTTCCCCGATCATTGCCGACATGTGGGTGCTTTTGCCTCCCGGGGCTCCGCAAAGGTCAAGGACCCTGAGATTTTTACTCTCGCCGGCTGCTTGTTTATACACCTGTTCCATGAACATGCCTGATGCTTCCTGGGGATAATAACCGCCTGCATGAAAGAGCGGATCAAGCGTAAACGAAGGGCGTTTTTCAAGATAAAATCCATCTTTGCACCATGGAACAGGCTCACAATCCAGAGGCAACTTTCCCCATTTAAGAGGATTAGCCCGGATGCTTACAGTTGAAGGTTCATCAAGTGCTTTCAGAAGCCCGTCAGCATCAGCATATTTCTGGCTCTTAATTCTCTCTATGAATTTTTGCGGAAACACTATTTTTCAGTCAGCAGCATCTGGAAGGTTACTTTATATCCTGATTCGTTTTCTTTTCTGAACGGTCTGAATGTCTTCTCCACAGGTAATAGACCGGTATTCCGAGTATAACTATTATCAGCCCGGGAAACGTATAGTCCGGCTTATAGATCAGCAGGATTATCATAATAGTTACTGTGGTCAGAATATATATTGCCGGGATCACCGGATATCCGAATGCTTTATATGGCCGCGGAATATCGGGTCGTTTAACGCGGAGGATAAAAATCGCCAGGATCGTAAGTGTAAAGAATATCAGTACCGCGAAAATTACATAATCTAGCAGGTCGCTGTATGTTCCTGACAGACAAAGCAATACAGCCCATACTCCTTGTATGGCAATTGCGAATCCCGGTACACCGAATTTATTTATCTCACCTACTTTTTTAAAGAAGAGGCCATCCCTGGCCATGGCATAATATACTCTCGGACCAGCGAGAATCAGGCCGTGGTTACATCCAAATGTGCTTACCATAATAAACACTGCCATGATTATTGCCGCATAATCCCCTAAGACAACGTACATGGCTGATGTTGCCACCCTGTCGTCCGTTGCGAATTGAATGCCTCTGCTTAAAACATCAGGACCATCCGGGGAACCTGCAAGAGGCAGCATTTTTATATAAATGAAATTTGTCAGAAGGTAAATGACCGATACTATCAATGTTCCAAAAAAGAGGCTCAGTGGTACATTTCGTTTGGGATTAATAACTTCACCGGAAATGTAAGTCACATTGTACCAGGCATCGGAAGCAAAGAGCGATCCAACCAGAGCTGTCCCTACCGCTGTAAAAATCGCAAAACCCGTAAGCGGGATCACCTGGCCTTCCGCCCCGATCTGGCTTGCTTTCCAGAATATTTCCTTATTTATCTCAAAGGAGTTTATACCCTTTATGGCAAAAAAACCTATCAGGATAAATCCCAGAAGAGCCATGACCTTGGTTGAAGAAAAAATATTCTGGACAGTCTTCCCGGTTACAATACCCCTTGTATTAAGCCAGGTAAGAAAAAATATCATGGCAATTGCTACAATCATTGTGCTGTTGATCTTCAAAGGTCCGAGATGCAACAGTATGTTCTTGTCGGATATCCATGGGACCAGCACTCCCGTGAATTTTGCGAAAGCAACAGCAACTGCCGCAATTGAACCGCATTGAATGACAAGGAATGTTGTCCAACCGAAAAGAAAGCCGACAAGAGGGTGATAAGCTTCTTTCAGGTATACATACTGCCCTCCCACATGAGGCATCATTGAAGCCAGCTCTCCATAGCTTATTGCACCGATAATTGTTATTATTCCCGTTATCAGCCATACCACCATCAGCCATCCGGGAGATCCTACATTACGGGCTATATCAGCACTTACAATAAAGATCCCTGAGCCTATCATGGCTCCTGCTACAATTGAAATTCCATCGAAAAGATTTACGCGTTTCTGAAGGAGGTGGTTCTCTTCCTGCATTTATCCTGAGATTTATTTAAGCTAATTTGCAAAACTTACTTGTTATCCTGTCAGTTTAAGTCAAATTCAATTAATTTCAGTGAATCATTATTGAGCGCGAATAGAAATGCATCTTTTCCTGAAGCTAATTTAATCTTCCTGATAACTTTCACTTCACCTTTAATTATTAGAGTGCTTTCTGCTGGTGGAACAACCTTTATTTCACCTTTGGTATCTGAAACTAATACCAGCCCTATACTTGCATCGTTCCTGGGTGTCTCTACCTCCGAACCATATAAATTGCCGGCAACAATAAAAGCCGGATCATCATTTTTATATGTAATCCCGACCATATCATTGATAGAAGAAAATTGCGTCCTGTTTGGGAGTTTATGCATTGTGAATTCCCCCTTCCCTTTGTTTTCAATCCAATAATGTGCAAAAGTATTTACCTTGTAATGCAAAGAAGCTTTCAACATTTGTTCTCCGTATATCTCTTGTAGTGTCGCACCGGCAAATTCTTCGTAACCTTTGTACCTGAGTTTTATAACCGGAAGTTGCCTGACAGTAGCATCAAAACCATTGACCGGAAAGTATTTCCCATTCTCACCATAACCAAGCACGATATCTAATTGGCCATTTACATCAAAATCGTTGGAATATATTTCAAATGGTTCTTCTTTACTTGTTTTGTACTTATAGTTTAATCCCAGGTTTCCAACCAGGTAATCGTTATCACCGTCTTTATCAATATCGGCGCTATTAATACTATACCACCAACCTACTGTTTCTTTAAATCCTAATTTATCAGAAACATCTATAAATCCATTTGATGTGTTTTCAAAAAAGTGAATTTTCATCCATTCGCCCACGATTATAAGGTCAACATCGCCATCGTTGTCAAAGTCATCCCAAATAGCATCTGTGACAAGTCCCAGATTTAATAATTCCGGGGCTATTTTTTCTGTAACATTTTCAAATTTCAGATCAGCTCCTTTTTTCTCATTATTTTTCAAAATATAACTATTTGCAGGGAGCGGGTATTTTCCGGGAACAATACGTCCTCCTACAAATAAATCGAGATGTCCATCTTTGTCATAATCTGCAGCTTTTACACATTTCCCGCTTTTATTTAAGTCAGTAGGCAGACAATTTTTACATTTAACAAAACCCTTTTCCGTATTTAAATACAACCTGTCCTGGTAATATTCCGCTTTTTCCTTGTTATTGTTCCCTCCGTTAACAACATATAAATCCAATCTTCCGTCATTATCGGCATCAAACAGTAAGGCTCCTGTATCTTCATAAAGCGAATCGTTTATCCAGGGTCCTGGTATTTCCTTAAATGTACCTTTTTCTGTTTGCAAATACATGGCTCCCTTATAACCCTTGCCATTGCCAATAAAAAAATCTTCAAGTCCATCTCCATTAATGTCCCCGACAGCTAAA
>CAYNGW010000149.1:0-5645 GCA_964396955.1 uncultured Rikenellaceae bacterium
CTGTTTTTGCAGAATAACGATAACAGGGCAAACCGGAAGCCTTTTATGATTCCTGTCATGAACGGTAAATTCGTTCCCCTGTATGTTTCGCTTAAGATGGAAATATAAAAAACATCGGCCGGCAGAGTCCTGATCCCGGAGATTCTGAATCCGTTCTTTTCTGCGAAAGTCTTAAATGTGGCAGGAGTGAAGTGCCACAGGTGTCTGGGCACATCCCAGGCTGCCCAAAAAGTGCCATAGTGCCTGGCATCGGATGAACTGGAGTTGGGCAAAGCAACCAGACAGGTACCTTCCGGTTTTAAAAGGCGAAGAATTTCTGTGGCAATTTTATCCGGTTCCTGGAAATGCTCAAGCACATGCCATAAGGTTATACAATCAAAGCTTTCCCGGGGCAAACTTGTTATCTGCCCGGGGGATATGATATCCAGTGCAAATCCGGCAATGGACTTATCACGTACTTTTTTGCTGATTTCCGTTCCTTTTACGACCCATCCGGATTCTCTCATTGAAGAAATGAAATGACCCGTTCCGCTGCCTATATCGAGCAGAGTGCCGGCAGATAATCCTGTGGATCTTCTGATAATCTGTCTTTTCCTTCTGAGCATGAGGCTCCTCGTCAGCCTGTACAGGAAGGAGGAAAAGCCTGCTGTTGAATCATTGTGTGATAAATAAGCATCTGATTCATAATACCGGTCAATGTCAGTTTGATCAGGATGATCCTGTGTAAAGACAAAACCGCATGCGGAGCACCGGAAAAGAAAATATGTCTCTCTGGTCAGGAAGAAATCCCTGGTTTCCAGGTACTTTTCTGTCTTTTCAGAAGAACACAGGGGACAAACAGAGTGATTCACCATCCTGGTCCGGGATTATCGTTTCTTAAGACTTGCTGCAAGGTAACCGGCAAGCAACAGAATAAGAATTACGGAGCTTGCCAGTGAAACCTTATTCCCCATGTAATATGATTGCGGTTCAAATACAAATCTTATCTCATGCTCTCCCGCCGGAACGATCATTCCCCTGAGAACATAATTGGTCCGGAAATGATCAGCCTCATTGCCATCGATAAACGCTTTCCAGCCTTTTGGATAATAGATATCGGAAAAGACCACTAATTTTTCCGACAAGGCTGAATATTTATATACCAGTTCATTTGGCTTATAGGAGACAAGTCCGATCATTTCGCCTTCTTTAACAGGATACAGGGCATTGGGAACCTGGTCCTTAAAAACAATATCTATTACAGCTTCCTTTCCCGGATCAATGGTTTTCAGTGTTGTTATTTCAGCGTTTGCGTTTTCAACCAGAAGAGGCTTTTCCACGAACCATGCATTGCCATTTGGATTCGGATTCACCAATGGAGGAGCATCCGGATTATAGATAACATATTTTACATTAAGCATATTAATAACCTTCGAGTAGCTGAATACCGGCAGCAGATCATCCGTTGATTTTGCTCCGTCAAAGGCAGCGCTGAAGAGATTTAATTCCCCGATAATTGCTGAATCGATAAGCTCCTGGTACCTTTTTAATTTTGCCCCGTGATAGCCTCCGATTGATTTATGAAACCAGGAGGTTGGAGAATTGTCATTGAATGTTGAAACTGTAAGGTTCAGAACTCTGTTATAGGATGGATCTTTAAGTATATATGTATCAGCAGCGGAAGGCGAGACCGATTTCTGAACAATGGACGGCTTTTCAAATCTGTCAGCATTGAGATATCTCTTATCAACGCTCCACAGGTCGATGAATATCAGCGCTCCAAGCAGTAGTATTGAATACTCTTTTCGGAATTTGTCATAAAGTAATATCATGATCGTTCCTGCAGCAAGCAGGATAAAAACGAGCGATCTCAGACTGTCTTTTACCAGCAGTCCCCTTCTGTCGGCAATCAATGCATTCTTCAGCCATGCGGGATAATCTGTTTCATACTGATTTAAGAACGAACCGGCAATGCCGGGGATGAATATTATCAGCAGAAGAATGCCTCCGGTAATTCCTATTGCAATATTCAGGTTTTTAAGCAGCTTTTTCCGCGGAAGGGCAGAATCAAAGATTTCCTTCAATGCAAGGACACCAAGAAGAGGAATGCAGAACTGAGCAATTACCAGTGCCATGGTGACAGCTCTGAACTTGTCATATCCGGGGAAATAATCGATGAAAAGATTCGTCAGCGGCATGAAATTCTTTCCCCAGGCGAGCATGACTGACAATACTGTTGCAGCGACCAGCCACCATTTTTCTCGTCCTTTGACAATTAATAAACCGAGGATAAAAAGAAAAAACACAACTGCTCCCGTATAATGAGGCCCGTCAGTGCCAGGCTGGGTTCCCCAGTATTTCATTACCTGGTTTACTGCCCCGGAAGCGCCGTTCTGTTTTAAGGCCTTCACCGTTTCAGAATTACGGTCAAAAGGCTGGCTTGAACCTCCTTTATAATTTGGTATAAGGAGATTCATCGTTTCATCAATACCATAGCTCCAGTGAGTTATGTAATCCCTGTCAAGTCCGGAAGATACATTCCTGCCTTCACTTACCAGGTCCGATTTGCCACGCATCGAATATTTACCGTATTCATAAATGGTGTACAGGTTCCCGAAATTTATGCCGACAGCCAGCATGAATGGTATTATAAGCAGGGCTGATCTCCTGATGAACTTCGGGATGGTTTTTTCCTTTAACGAACACACAAATTCGGTAATTACAAAAATGAGAAGGCAGATCATTGCATAATAAGTGATCTGCGGGTGATTTGCCAGAAGTTGGAGCGAAAGGATAAAGGCAGTGAACAGCGCTCCTTTAAGAGCGTCATGTCTGTACGTATAGTAGATCCCTCCGATCATGGGAGCCATGTATGCAAGCGCTATTGCCTGGGTATTGTGCCCGGCTGCAAGTATCTGAAAAAGGAATGATGAGAATCCGAATGCAATTGATCCGGCAATGGAAAGCCATGGATTCACCCCGAACATAAGCAGTAGAACATAAAACCCTGCCATCGCCAGGAAAAGAACTGATACCGGCATCTTAAAAATGCGAAGGACACTATCGACAGGTTTCATAAGATTCCCGGGAAATTTCACTGAAATAAGGTAGGCAGGCATGCCGCTGAAGATGGAATTTGTCCATAAAGGCTCCTTCCCATATTCCTCCCGGTAATCCCGGATCTCCTTCGAAATATATTTTGATACGTTTGAATCGTTGGCTATCAGGGTTTTACCTTCCAGTACCGGATAAAAATATATGAATGAAATAACTATAAAGAGTGCCACAGCGATAATGTGAGGCAGAACGGCTTTAATATTGTTCTTGATCGGCATAATCAGAGCGTTTATAGAAAATGAAAACAAAAATACCCGATAAATCAAAATACCTGCGGCAATTTAAAAATTCTGACGGATTACAGATCATAGGAGATATTTTTTAATGATCTCAGGTTTTCTCCAAATTTCCGCAAATTGCCCCATTTGACAATAAAACCTTTAACCGACTTTATTTCAGCAGGTTCATAAAAATTAAGTATATAAAGGACAAGCGGAAAGATGATGACAAGGAATAGTTTAATGCCAAGCCTTGGAATAACATCAAGATTAATCAGGAAGAGTCCTGAAAATGAAAACAGGGCGCCGGTAATGAAGAGAATGAACAGCTTCTTTGTTTCGTAAGGAACGAAAAATTCTTTTTGCGAAAAATGGTAACAGATAAACCAGTAAAATAATTGCGATAAAAGAGTTGCAACCGCTGCTCCGGTAATGTCCCATCGGGGGATAAGGATAATATTAAGAAGGATATTCAGAATAGTTGCAGATACGACGATAAAACTGATTATCCTGCTCTTTTTTGCAATATAAAGACCATAAACAGTGATCTCTTTCATGTTTACAAAAAATACCGAAAGTGATAGAATCGGTACTATAAAAACAATATCCCAGAAATCCTTCGACTTTGAAATTACTTTTGTTATTTCCAGCGAAAACAACGAAAGACCCACTATGGCAAACATCACCACAAATGATGTATATAAAAGGACTTTTGAATAAAACCTCTTGTTTTCCCGTGAATCCATCTTCTTCATAAAGACAGGCATGATTGTCAGTTTAACGGAATCCACAAGAACAAGCCTGATCACGCTTGATAGTTTTATTGCAAGGGTATATAATGCCACTGATCTTAAGAGGGACAATGAATTAAGTGAATACCTGTCGACAACATTCAGAAGTACTGCTGCAATGCCTCCCAGGAATAAGGGGAAACCATAAATATGCATTTCTTTAAGGATGCGTCTGTCAAAAAAGACTGAACAATTCCTTACAGTATATACTGAAAGGAACACTATAAAAAGAATATTGCCGATTACCTGGGCAAGGTAAATCCCCTCAATGCCCATATTCTCCGATAAGATGAAAAACAACGTAAGAGATAGTACAACCGCCAGTTTAAGTATGTTGGTAACCGTATAAAGTGATGACCTTGACTGAAGCCTCATCAGAACATTGATCTGGTTGTCAATTACCTGAAATGCAGATGAAAGTATCAGGAGGGATATAACTTTTGACCAGTCAGTTGTACTAAATAATATTTCAGAGAATGTTCCGGCAAGAGGGATCAGCAGTAAGCAGAGGACTCCGGAAACAGCAATCTGGGATACCAGCGTCATGAAAAAAAGACCCTTCTGATTATCTCTGTAGTCCTTGTCCCAGTACCACCTGAAAAAGCTGTGCGGCAATGAAAATGTCAGCAATGCTGTAAGCACAAGCCCGGAAATATCAAGAAGCCCGATTATACCAAATTGCTCAATAGAGAAGAATTTCGGATCCGTATAAAGCGGGATCAGTATTAATCCTACAATCTTTATGGCAATATTGCCAAATCCGTAAATTACTGCATCTTTTACTGTTGCTTTTATTGAGTTAAGCATAAGTAATTGTATATCTCCGCTTTAGTGTGGTATTAACAAAATAAGCTGACAGTTAATGCGATAAAATTACATTTTTAATCTGTAAAAATTTCTACTCCGCCCTCATTTAAATTTATGGATAAATAAATCTAAATTTGTTCACCCGGTTTTAATGAATTATGGGAACAGATTTATTATACTTTTAATTTATTATGTATAAGCCATTAGAAGAAAGATATCAGAAAACCATATCCTTTGTCAACCGGCACTTTAGCAAGGAAAACCTGATCCTTGACCTGGGGACCAATAACGATCTGGCAGACTTGTTGAAAGCCGGCGGATATAAGGTTCAGAATACTTCAGGACAGGATCTGGATGTTGATTTCAGGTTTGTCAGGGACTATAAGTATATAACGGCATTTGAGATTTTTGAGCACATGTTTGCTCCGTTCAATATACTTAATGAAGCATCAGGAAAATTAATTGCTTCAGTTCCCCTGAGATTATGGTTTGCTGAAGCATACTGGAATTATAATAACAGTCTTGATTGCCATTATCATGAATTTGAAATGAAACAATTCAATCATTTGATGGCGAGAACAGGATGGAAGATCCTTGATTCTGAAACATGGAAAGCATGGGATAACACAGTGGGCATAAGACCTGTTCTGAGGAGATTCTATCCCCGGTATTATATAGTGTATGCCGAAAAGCTGTAATTATTCATTTCCCAGTCTTCTGTATGCATTAATAA
>CAYNGW010000150.1:0-5631 GCA_964396955.1 uncultured Rikenellaceae bacterium
CCCATAAGACAATTATCACGGCATGTGGTGATGGGGATTTTGTTTTTGCTGATCCCACGGCTTGTCTATGGCAAGCGCGTCGCTATGGCACGCCGACCCTAACCATTATCATCAATAATAAAGAATATAAGGCAGTGGGAGATCAAGTAAGATATTATTACCCTGAGGGCTATGTTGTGTCCAACAATGATTTTAATGGTTCAAGCCTTGAACCTTCGCCTGAATATGCAATGGTGGCCAGGGCTTGCGGTGCGTATGGGGAAACTATATCAAATCCTGCTTTGTTACCGCGTGCGCTTGAACGGGGTTTGAGCGCTGTACACTCTAGCCAAGCAGCAGTGTTGGATGTACATGTAGCGTAATTTATTTGGAGACAAGACTTAATGAATATAGTACCCAGTGGTTTCGTTAGGGTAAGATACAAAGGCGTTACTAAGGTTTCAGGGACATCAAGTCCGATATCGGTTATCCTGCTGCAGGATGATAATGAACGAACTATCGCGATTCCTATACATCCCTTCGAAGCGGATCTGTTTCATCGTAGTTTGCAGATAAACGATGAAGACCCTCAACCCTACAGGAGTCTGCTCAACTGTCTTAAGGGGTTAGGAGTGAAACTCAATGCTGTGCATATTCTCTACACCACCCAGCTTGACTTTCAAACATACCTCATCCTGCACCCTAATGAGGGTGATAAACTTGAAATCAATGTCAATTGTAGCGAAGGCATTGCATATGCAGAGCTTTCGGGAGCGCCTGTTTATGTGGCTGAAAAAATTATGGCTGACATTAGCGTAGGTTCCCATAATAGCGAAAATACATAAAACAAAGCGTTCAAAGCAGGTTCTACCATCATAATTAACCGGGACGTTGGTTCCAAAACAACTTTCCATTATGCTAATCAGGTTTCTTTAGACCCTACGTCCGATTTTCATCTTAAGTTGTTTTGGAACCAACGTCCCCCATTACAAACTTTCTTCGAGTAATGTTTTTTTTAAAAATTATCCATATCCCTTCTCCATTTTTAAATAATGTTTATTTTAACGTAATATGTAAGAGATTGCCCAGACACCGGCGGTCTTTATTTAACGTCAATCAATTGCTTCTATCTGAAGGCTTTGAGTAAATGATCGTCTTGCGTTGGTTTGTGCTTCATTTTTGCAACGCATCTTGGGGCCGTCTCTATATAGAAAAGTGATATGACAGCAACAAAAACGCCGGCAAGCGCAGCCATCCACATGGGAGCGAATAGATTGAATATATCGCCCAGTTTTCCTGCGATAGTCGGCATAAGCGCAGAGCCTAAAGTCTCGCCTATGGCTGTAGGTATGGCGACTGCTGTTCCCGAAATCCTGGGAGGAACGGATTCTGCCGGCAACGTTGACAGGTACATGGGGTACATGCCGCCCCCGAATAAGCCATAGAAAAAGAAAAGAGTTCCAAAAGTAAGGGCAGATGTCCCAACCGGAACCATGGCAACTGAAATACCGAAAGCCGAACATAGCAAGGCAGTAATAATCAGGGCTTTTTTGCGTCCGATGATGTCGGATATTGAGCCCCAAAAAAATTGACCTATAAATCCGCCTAAACCGGAAGCAGATATAATGAAGCCAATATGCAATATGTCAAATTTATGAACGTCGACGAGAAAAGAAGCTGAAAACGTGGTGAATACAAAGAGCCATCCCATGACAGGGATGCTGTTAATAGAAGAAAGCAGCACATTCTTATATTTGAGAGCATCCCATACACTTACCCGATCCTCTTTCTTTGTTTTCTCTATCTTTTGCCCAGCCTTTCGCATCCGAATTGCCTCGGAAACCGATGGCGCTTCACGCATCATGAACATTAAAAGGATGCCAACCAGGATGGCGGGGGCAGACACCACATAAAAAACAGGACGCCAGGATCCGAATTCTGCCATAAGCCAACCCGCAGCCTGTGAGCCGATGCAAATGCCGATCAGCATGAAAGCCCCGGTGACTAACCCGGCATGCATTGCTCTTCGCTCCGGTGGCGCTTCTTCTGATATCGTACCCATAGATAGTGGGTATGGGCCTCCTTCAACAAACCCGAGAAATCCCCTGATCATCAACAACTGACCGACAGTGTGGGCAAACCCGGTTATCCATGAAAATACCCCCGACAGAATAGTACAAAGGACGATTATCGGACGGCGACCATAGCGATCCCCGATTGTCGCGAAGATAATGGTACCTAAAGCCCAGGTTAATCCCGTGATCGCTACGATCATGCCCTGTTGGAAAAATGTAAAACCTATATCTTCTTTGATCACAGGCATGATAACGCTGATGACAACCCGCTGAATTCCGATGAAGCCAAACATCAAGCAAAATAGAAGTGTCAGTTTCTGGTAATATTTCATAGTAATCTCCACTCTTTTCCAAATAAGTTTAGGAAATAATACTTTTCGCGAAAACGCTGTCACTAGGAAGTGAATAATTATATATGAACCGATAACTATTCAGTTTACATTGTTATTATTGCCTTAAGAAATTCCCCATTCTGGGCTGCCGTTATAGCTTCATTTATCTTGTTAAGCGGGTACTCCGCCTGTACCAGCTTGTCTACGGGAAACTGTCCTGTCCTGTACAGCTCGATATATTTAGGAATGTCATATTTAGGCTTCAATGTCCCTATTATCGAGCCCATGATTGTTTTTTCTCCAACCAGTTGCACGGGGTCTATAGATGCCTTTTCTCCGAAAGGTACCGCTCCAACAACGACCGATGTTCCTCCTGGTTTCAATGCATCCAGGCTTTGTGATATTGTTTCGCCCTTCCCGATTGCTTCGATGGCGAAATCTACTCCGCCATCAGAAATATCTCGGACACTATCAACAACGTTATCTTTGGACCCGTTAATAGTGTGAGTAGCGCCGAACTGTTTGGCCAGATCCAGCTTATTTTCAAGGACATCTACAGCTATTATTTTCGTGGCTCCTGATAATTTAGCAGCCATGATAGCGCCCATACCAACAACACCACAGCCTAACACAGCTACCTCTGCTGCCGGCCATACCTTTGCCCTGTTAAAAACAGCGCCTATTCCTGAAGCGGCACCGCAACACAAAGCAGTTAATTTGGTTACATCCAAATCCTGGGGAACTTTAATTAAAAAGTCCTGGTGCATAATAGAGTATTCGGCAAAGGAAGACTGGCAAAAGTAGCTGTGAATCACTTCATTTCCTTTTTTCAGTCTAGTGGTATTATCCCGCATGGTTCCCCCGAACATTAAAAAACCGTTCATAATACAGGCGCCATAATATCCCTTTGCGCAGTTGGGACACTCTCCACAATAGACCAGAGCATTAGATAATACCTTATCTCCCTGTTTTAAACCGGTCACCCCGATGCCGACTTCATCTACCACTCCGACTCCTTCATGCCCCAGAACGACAGGCAATGGTGGAGGGAACCCACCATGAAAAACAGATATATCAGTGTGACACAGTCCTACAGCTGAGATTTGCACCTTAACTTCACCGGCTTGAGGCTTCGCAATTTCTATATCCTCTATGGTCAAAGGCTTTCCATATTCCCGCATGACTGCAGCTTTCATTGGTTTATCCTCCTTCTTTGTTTGATTTGCGATAAATATTTGCTAAACACTCGTTATATCTTACAAATTAAGAATCTTGTTGAAGATGAAAGGGGTAACAGTAACCGGGCAAAGAGAGTGCTGTTTGAGCTTGATTTTTATATTTAGTTTTGATTAGACTTGACAAGACTTTTTTTATCTGAAGAACTATAGGGGAATCGAGTTAGTGTGTCAAGATTATAATCTATATACCATGTTGTGAATGATACCTTATTGGTAGATGCCTTGAAGATTCGGGTGTTAGAATTAAAACTAGTGTTCTTTGTATTTTTTAACTGAAACCATAATTAAATAGAAGGCATACTCGGATAAAGAATAAACCCTGATACTCAAACTCGATAAAATTACTGACAAATTACAAATAAAATATTAACTATTGATAGTTCAATCAATTCTTTGCCGCAGTAAACCTATTTGGCCTTTTTGTAAGTTTTTATTGTTATTTCTATTGAATCAACCAATAAACAATCATCAAGGAGGAAAATTATGCCCCAAAGAGAAGGTGAAACAGATTATAAGTATGAAGACTATGCCTCGGAAATGGCAACCTACCGTAATCCGCAAACGGATGCCATGGTCAAAAAGCAGCTAAAAATCACACTCGACTTAGGAGCCGCCTTTGACCTCAACTTTATCGAACGCAATAAGGTCGAATGGAAAAGCGGCGATAAAGGCGGCACGGATTGGTGCGAAGTTGTGGAAGTTGAAGCCAATACCTATTTTATTGATATGACTTATGCAAATGAGCCCCGCAAGTGCCAGACATTTATCGTCAACACTGAAACCCGGCAGGCAGTGGGTGTTCACACAACCCTGCGCGAAGGCGATGTCGGCAAGGAGCCCCGGGCAGTCCATAATTACTCAGCAGGTGTACTCGGTGACCCATCCGTTCCGCCTACCGGAATAAAACCTGGGCCGACACGAGATTTGCACGGCCTCCGTGCTATTTACAATTACAACCCCAACCAGTGCTTCGAACATGTGTACATGACATTTGAACGTTATGCATGGCATTGTGTGGTTGGGCCGTTGAAGGGTCAAGCCGATGTGGAAATGTGTACAATATATAAATTTGATGACAACCAATATATATTCAGCTGGCGCGAATTCGGGCTTCCGGTTTCCACTGTTTTTTTCTATAACTGGAATCAAATGAAAACGACCGGGAAGTTCTTTGCCATTGGAGATGATGGCAATGTTGCCAATACTCCGGCTGCTGCACTTATTACCAAGTTGTCGATGGCCTTTTATCCATTGGAAGCTCAACCACTGTAAATTTTTTCATTAGGTCCATTAAAATAGAAAGTATCTTCATTTTAAATCCACATTTGGAACACACGAGCGGATTAACTTCATATAAGCCTTGCCCATGTGTAATGAGGGATTGGCTACTAAGCATGCTGGCATAATTTTCAGCCTTAGTGATCATTATAATTACATGTTCATAATAGGCCTTAATTCGCCAGTCCCTCATTGCCCCGTTATAGTGCAACTCATTTAATAAATCATAACATTTACCAGTATGGGTGCCTGTAATCTGGTAATATACAATATCGTCTTCTGCAACCATCCTGCTAATAGTAAGACTGTATATAAAGAAAAATCACGCTTGTTATAATTGAAAAAAAACGTCTCTAAGTTGTTGATGCTCCTATAACTTTTGAAAATAACTAGACAATCTGCCAATTTTGACATCAACATCCAATTGACATGATAATAATATTTCCCTTATTGTATTTAATATTTTAATTAGCAGATTTGATATATATGGGAGAGATCTTGTACTCATTTTTTATTATGGAGATAATAACATGACTACATGGCATTGAGGAATATAGGGGTCAGACCTTCATTCTTGACAGTTTCCGCTCTTAAAACCTAGCATAATATCCATAAAGAACGGGCCATGACTGACGCTCCAATTTATTTTTGCAGAAGATCATTCCTCATGGCCCGATCATTATGTCATGAATGAAGGTCTGATAATCATATAAAGGGTTAATCACAAAG
>CAYNGW010000151.1:0-5602 GCA_964396955.1 uncultured Rikenellaceae bacterium
AGATCATCCAGCCAGAGAAGTCTGTCGCGCGTGGATGAGTACCTGTAATTCAGCATAAGCCAGGATGCATTGAACAATTCATTATCAGATCCCTGCGTAGTACAGATCAGACTTTTGTCGGAATCATAGACCGAAATGCTCCAGAGACCCTGTTCCGTCCTTTCAACACATATTCCGGCAGCTTCGGAGATGCCGATGGTGCTCTGCCAGTTAATGGGACAGGTTATTATCACGGATGCAGAACCTCCCCTTATTTTCCAGAGTTTCAGCGTATCATCATAACCTGTAAGATTAACTCCGACCGCAAATCCATTTACCGGTGCTCCCCCGGCAAAAGAGACCGGATCTGCATCCGACATAATGTAGACAGCCCAGTTATTGGATGCAGACGGATCATAACCGTGCCGGACAAGAAATCTCCATTGAGTCAGACCTTCATCCGGGTGAAGGTCTGTCAGCGGAAGACCGATACAATCAGAACCGGATGAAGGATTGTCAAACACATGATGAAGAGAGAATTCACCGGTGATGCTTCCTGTGGTATCTGCATCCCAGCGTCCGTCAATCCCCTGGATCCATTTATCGGTATTGCCGGTTTCGAAGTCTTCGAATATCTGACCGTATGCCATGACAGGCATAAACATTGCCAGTAAAATAACTTTTTTCATGCAGCGCGACGAAATGAAAAAAAAGCTAATTTTGACCGTTTTTAACTTATAGTAAAAGTAAGCAATTACTTTTATTATTCAAATTTTAAAATAATGAAGACAGCTGTTGTCGGAGCAACCGGGATGGTTGGCCGCGTTATGATGAAAGTCCTTGAAGAGAGAAATTTCCCTGTATCTCAACTGATCCCTGCCGCATCGGAGAGGTCGGTTGGTAAAGAGCTCATTTTCAAGGGTAAACCTGTTAAGGTTGTAAGTGTCATGGAAGCTGTTGAGGCAAAGCCGGTGTTTGCAATTTTTTCCGCCGGTGCATCAACATCAAAAGAATGGGCTCCCCTATTTGCCAAAAACGGGACTATCGTAATTGATAATTCCTCGGCCTGGCGGATGGATAAAAACGTTCCGCTCATTGTCCCGGAGATCAACAGCCATGTACTGAAAAAAGGCGACCGTATTATCGCCAATCCTAATTGTTCAACAATTCAGATGGTAATGGCGCTGGCACCGCTTCACAGAAAATACAAGATCAAACGTCTTGTGGTAGCTACTTATCAGTCAGTTACAGGAACAGGCGTAAAAGCTGTCACCCAGATGGAGAACGAAAGAAAAGGTATAAAGGGAGAAATGGCTTATGCCCATCCCATTGACATGAATTGCTTTCCTCACGGGGGCACTTTTCAGCCTGACGGATATACCACTGAAGAACAGAAGTTCCTTGATGAAACACGTAAAATACTTGAAGACCATACAATCCAGGTAACTGCCACCGTTGTCAGGATACCTGTTGTGGGCGGACATTCGGAAGCTGTTAACATTGAATTTGAAAAGGATTTTAATATTGATGACGTCATATCCCTTTTAAGTAATTTCCCCGGAGTGGTTGTATATGACAATCCGGCGGAGAACAAATATCCGATGCCTATTTTGTCCCATAACAGGGACGAAGTATTCGTGGGGCGGATAAGAAGGGATCTGTCAAGGGAAAAATGCCTTAACCTGTGGATCGTCTCCGATAATATCCGCAAGGGCGCTGCAACAAATGCAATTCAGATTGCGGAATATATGGTGGAACATAAACTATATTAGAGTTCAAGTACTCACCCCCTTAATCCCCCTCTCTGCTAAAGCAAAGAGGGGGAAACTATTGACTTGCAACAACTTAAGCCCCCTGCCTTGCGCAAGCAGGGAAGGGGGTTGGGGGAAGGGTACATGTAATTCAGGAAGGGATTGGGGAGTTGTCGAACAGAAAATCATTATAAGGATACCTCGTTACGTGTATCTTCTTAACCTCTTCATATAGCAACTTCCGTAGCTCCTCAATATTCTCCCTTGCTTTTGCTGAGATGAAAACTGTCGGATGATTCCTGTCACTGGCCATCCATGTTTTCTTAAGATCTGACAGCGAAATATTCTCTCTTCCTGCCGGGGTCAGATCATGTTCATCCTTAACAGTATAGGAGAATGCATCAATCTTGTTGAAAACGAGAATTGAAGGTTTGTTTCCCGATCTGAGATCCGTCAGTGTTTCATTGACAACTTTTACCTGTTCTTCAAATCCAGGGTGAGAGATATCTACAATGT
Organism: uncultured Rikenellaceae bacterium; assembly: GCA_964396955.1. Lineage (GTDB taxonomy): Bacteria > Bacteroidota > Bacteroidia > Bacteroidales > VadinHA17 > LD21. The sequence continues at coordinate 2,247 of CAYNGW010000151.1, forward strand.
GGACAAGAAGATCGGATTCCCTTACCTCATCCAGAGTTGATTTGAATGATTTTACCAGGTCAACCGGCAATTTTCGTATAAATCCGACAGTGTCGGACATAAGGAACGGCAGGTTACCGATAACGATCTTTCTGACCGTGGTATCGAGAGTGGCAAAAAGCTTGTTCTCTGCAAAAACATCCGATTTGCTGAGAAGGTTCATTATTGTGGATTTCCCGACATTGGTATAGCCAACCAGTGCAACCCTGACCATTTTCCCCCGGTTTTTACGCTGGGTTGACATCTGGACGTCAATTTTTTTCAAATGCTCTTTCAGAAGTGCAATTTTGTCCCTGATTATTCTGCGGTCGGTTTCTATTTCTGTTTCACCGGGGCCTCTCAGTCCTATCCCTCCCCTTTGCCTCTCAAGATGTGTCCACATACCTGCAAGACGTGGCAGAAGATACTGGTACTGTGCAAGCTCCACCTGTGTCCTGGCATGTGAGGTCCGGGCACGTCCGGCAAAAATATCAAGAATGAGATTTGTCCTGTCGAGTATCCTGCAGCCAAGGATCTTTTCTATATTTCTTAATTGGCTGGCTGACAGTTCATCATCAAAGATGGCAATATCAACATCATTGTCCCCGACATACTTTGCTATCTCTGTTATCTTGCCTGACCCCACAAATGTTCTCGGATTGGGGATATCGAGTTTCTGGATGAAACGTTTGACGGGTTTTGCTCCGGCTGTCTCGGTAAGAAAAGCCAGCTCGTCTATATAATCATTTGTTTCACTATCGTCCTTCCCGTGATAATTAATACCTATCAGGATTGCCGTTTCCTCTTTCCGGACTGTTTCGATCATTTAGTTGATGAGTCTCCTGTTTGATTGGATTGAACCCCGGATTGCCTGTTTAAGAGCCTCGGAACAACGCAATACCATTTCAATATCCGACGGGAAAGGTAAAGCTTCTGCCTTTGTCCTTTCAAGCTGTGAGGCGCTCAATGCTTCAATATCCCCGATAGCTCTTGCCGATACATGCTCAAATGTGGACTGGGCTCCCATTGGATCTTTCTTAAGAAGATTCCTGGGATTCATCTGTATGATTTCAATATCGCCGTTAATCTGGCAGGCTTTGGTTTGCAATGTCGAGATAAGGGCACATTGAAGTGTTTTGTATTTCTTCACCTTAATATCGTTTCCCAGCGAATCCTTCATCACATTTCTATTTTTGTCAAGCTGGTAAGCGAATCCGTCTTCGACATCCCTTTTGACAACTGAGTCCCTTTCTTCTGTCCTGTCGGGACTTACCGCTATGTTCCTCACATTTACGTTGATAAAGTAGTCGTAATCAACGTTTTCATCAAGATTCATGATATGATATTCAACCCATTCGTTGTTCAATGCCTGAAGGTCAACGGTAAGGAGGTCTTCCTCGAATTCCTTCGGGAACACGATCATTGTTGTGTTCTGCAATGAAACAAATACCCTGCTGGTTCCCAGGTATTTTGCTTCAGTGATCTTACTATCGATCCCCTCGTAATCTCCCACATATTCCTTGGCCCTGATGAATTCCGCAAATGCCTGACGGTAGTTTTCCTTTATTCCGGTTTTCATCAGTTCAATACCATGGGTGTAGTAATAATCTGCGGATTTGCGTTTTGCATTCACCATTTCGGGCATGTAATCTACATATGGGAACTCTACTGATCTGTTGCCGATGCTCAGGGGCATAACGGACCTGATCATTGATTGCCTGTCGCTCATCCTTTTGTTTATAAGGTATATCTCATCCCAGTTCTGGGGCCTTCCTTCCATTTTGAGAAACCTTATTCTCTCATTATCCTGTTCTGTGACAACATTGAAAGAGCGTTCAAGGATATCTATTTGTTTTTCATTATCAGGATTCTTGCGTAATTCCCTGACTGCCGTTGTTATTGCAGCATCATAATTACCTCTTTGAAGCTGCTTTTTTGACGATCCGCAGCCTGCAAGGATTAAAGTTAGTGTTAAGAATAAACCAATTATCTTTTTCATATTCTGATCATTTAATAACTCTTGTTAAAGATAAGAAATACACTGAAATAACAAAATCAAACATGTGTTCTTAAATAATAAAACTTAACCACATTGAATATCTGACTCTCACCGGTTGTCCTCTCTGAAGTCCCGGACTCCAGCTGGGTGATCCCTGTATGGCTTTTACTGCTTCATTATCAATAAGCGGGTCGACCCCTTTGACAACTGTAACATTGCCCACGGTTCCGTCAGCCTCAACAATGAATGTAAGAAAAACTCTTCCCTGTATTTTCCTGTCGAGAGCTTCCTGCGGATAGTTGGTTCTTTTCTGTATGTACTCGCGGAATTTGTCGAGGCCTCCGCCTTTGAATGACGGCATAACTTCAACCAGGAAAAATGGTTCATCGGATCCGTATCCTCCCTCACCTTCGAACAGCTCATCTCCAAAACCCGCACCACTGTATTCAACCTGGTCCCCTTCTGAATGAGCAAGGACTTCGTCTGTCGTTGCCGGAACATTTTCCATGTTAATGATGGTATCAACCACTTCAGGAGGGACATACTTTACAATTTCCCGGACAGCATCTGATCTGGGAGGGGGTGGTGCGGCCGGAACATAAAACTCTTCTTCCGGTGTATCCAGGTTCTCCATCTGGACCTGTACGAATCTGCCTCCGCCTGTAATTACATGGTCGGAACGGGGGGTGATGGCAAAAGGAATGATCACTGCAGAACATCCTATCAATGAGCTGATTATGATGCCGGCAATTACAAATGAATTATATTTCCTGCGCAGCTGGTAAGCGCCATATTCCTTGTTCCGTGATTCAAAGATCAGGTCATCAAAATCCGGTATGTTATTGTTATTTACCACAAATTCAAATAATGGAAATTATCTGGTCTTCGGTTATTATTATAAAATCAATAATAGTGCCATTTCACTGTTACCCGGAACAGACTTGAATGTTCCCTGATATTTAAATAACGTGCAAAAGTACAAAATAGCCTCATACCGACAAAACATAATCAGTATCAGTACATGTTAAATATTATTTAAATTTTTCTTTACATTTGCGAAGTCTCAGCGGGGGTTTAGCTCAGTTGGCTAGAGCGTTTGACTGGCAGTCAAAAGGTCAGGGGTTCGATTCCCCTAATCTCCACCTTTGCTCGCCGAAGCGAGCTTTGGTGGACGCAGTCCACTGAAGGTTGCGAAGGGGAGATTCGCTCGCTGAAGCTTTATGCACAGGCGGGCTTTTCTAATACAAACTTTTAATATCATCCGTCATAATGAATTCAATGGGTATATTAAAAGTAGATGAAATATATTTGCCCCGCTCCAGCAGATCATCATCGTCTT
>CAYNGW010000152.1:0-5561 GCA_964396955.1 uncultured Rikenellaceae bacterium
CGTTCCTTGATTTGTTCCCTGAAGGGAATTTTTTCAAGATATCCGAAAGTGACGAGGTTCTGTTCCTTTACCCATGCAGCGGTTTCTTCCGACAGGTCATCCTCGAGCCACCTGTACGGATCGGGAACCGGCGTTCCGAAGATTGTATCGACAACATTGCCTGTATGTGTTACAGGATATGTAATTTTCTCCCTGCTGCCGCCATTGCATGCGCTCATGACAATCAGTACCGGTAAAATATAAGCGAGTTTTTTCACAGGTAGTATGGTTTATAGAGTTTTCAAACAGCAATAATTATCAAAAATAAACAATAAGAATATAATAAGAACTTTTTTACCACAGAGTATTTCACCCACCCAACCCCCCTGAAGGGGGGCTAAATCCCAGACAAAAACCCCCCATCCTCACTAAAAGGGGGCTAATTCCTGTTTCCTAAGGTACTGTGGTTTAGGGATTTAAACCCCCTTCAGGGGGTGGTCCCGCTTCAGCGGGGCCGGGGGTATTTAAGCTCCAGGAATATATTTTCCAATTTTTTGACTTTGCCTGTTTTAAGAGCTTCTTATCAGGATTGATGCAGACAGGGAAGCCTGCAATGGAGAGAGCCGGGAAATCGGCTATTGAATCACCATAATACCAGCACTTATCCGGAGTAGTGTTATTTATTTCACAATACTCCCTCATCCTTGTAACCTTTTCCTGACCGTAACAGAGTGGCCTCAGGGAGCGCCCGGTAAGATAGCCGTCCGTCACCTCAAGTTCAGAACATACGATATCGTCGATTCCCAGCGATTTTGCCATCTCATGGCAGACCGGGGAGGGGGAGGATGAGAGGATTACTGTCCTTGCCTTATTTTCAGAATGCATTCTGATTTCGGAAATTGCATCAGGGTATACAGCCGGCAGGAGAGTATTATGTGTGATTTCAACAGAGAGATCGTTCAGTGTCTTTTCCGGAATGCCTTGTACCCAGCCGGCCATTTCATAGATTATTTTCTGCGGATCTTTTACAGATAATTTGTAACCGAGTAAAAGCCATAGTGCATACAGCATGTCAGAATTTGACATTAGTCCTTTCCTGTATGCAGTCAATGCAAGCACATTACCACTGACCGCTTTTGTTATAGTCCGGTCCATGTCAAAGAAAGCAATATAGCTGTTCACCTCAGGTCCTTTTAAAGAAATGGTTGCCTTCCGGATTGTAAATTATATTTAGTCCGCGAGGTATAATCCTGATTTTGAATATTTTAGAATAGAAGATTTCACCGTCAACATGATAGGGGACCTCTTTGGGGAATTCAAGATCGATTGATGAAGTCTGGAAATAATTAACTCTCTTGTCTTTTATATGATTTCCTTTGGGGACCATTAACAATAGTCTGAACCTGTGAAAAAGATTTAACTTTCTGATTGAGCAGACATCCAGCAATCCGTCATCAGCAATAGCTCTGGGTGTAACAAAAAAGCTGCCGGCAAACCGTCTTCCGATGGAAATGGTATTCATAAAGCAATCGGTTTCATGACGGCCGTCGTCACTGACAACGATCATTCTCTTTTCCCTGAAAAAAAGGAGTGTCTTGACAATGTGCCAGATATATTTATCAGATCCGCCTTTCCTGACCTCGCCTCCTTCGGTATAGTTCTGGGCAGCTACTTCGGCATCAAAGCCGATTCCCAGGCCGTTCAGGAAGATAGTTCCATTTACAATCCCCACATCCTGGATGATCACATTCTTTCTGAAAAATATCTCCCATTCTTTTTCACTGAACCGGTTTGGAAATCCAGGTATCTGAATGAAGTCATTTCCCGAGCCGGCAGGAATAATCCCGGCGACCACTTCCTTTCTGTTTATCAGCGGCCGGGCAACTTCATTAAAAGTTCCGTCACCCCCCACTGCGATAATGTACCTGGCACCTTTGTCAGCTGAGATTTTTGAAAGCTCTGCAGCATGACCCTTTCGTTCTGTCAGGAGGATTTCTCCATCAATATTGTACTCCCTTATTTTCTTCTCAATCTCAGGAACCAGAGTAATTGCAAAATTGTTCCCTGCTATCGGGTTAACTATAAAAACCCATTTTTCTTTTTTCTCTTCTGCCATTTCTTTAATTTTTCATTGCCACAAAAACACAAAGAATCACCAAGGGGCTATATTCACTATCTTTATTATTAATGATATGCAGATTCTATCACAGTTTTAACCGTATCAACTATCTCACTGTCATTTTTATTTATAAGTTCTTCTCTTGGAATAGGTTTATGTATTACCACTTCAAGCTTTGATCCGAAATTGATATAAAATCTGGTTTTTGGTTTGAAATCATAAAAACCGTTAAGGGTTACAGGCAGTATTCCTATTTCCCTGGAGCGGAATAAATAAATAAAGCCTCTGAAGAATGGATTGATCTTCCCACTGGTGGTCCTTGTACCTTCCGGGAACAGCGCTACGGAGCGGTTACTGGCTCTTTCCATAAGCTGTTCAAGCATGTGGCGTGTATTGGTTACCGTGGGTTCCCTGAAAGGAACATAATCCGTCATTTTCAGAAATTTACCAAACACCGGCACCTTCAGAAGACGTTCATGTCCGAACCATGAAACCTCTGGATAGACTGACATTATTGCCACTATATCGAAGAGGCTGGCGTGATTGGCGATCAGTATATATTTATCTTCCTTATTAATATTTTCTTTTCCCCTTACATGTATGGTTTTTCCCATAAGCAGGAATACTGATTTCGCCCATAATCTTGTAAGTAAGAATACAGGCTTTCTTGCATTCAGCCATGAGAGGCTTATTGCGAGGAATATGCCAAGAGCTGTATACACGTACAGTATTCCGTAAACAGGGACAGTGAGAATTGTGTATAAACCTGAAGACATTATTCTTGATCAATATCCGAATGCAAAGTAACTGCTTTTATTATTTCAGAAGCTAATTATAATTGTTATTATTTCAGTATGTTATTTCCCCGAATTACTTACAAAAGCAATACGTTTGCTGTCTGGTGCCCATGAAGGAACGTTTATTGTTCCCTGTCCGCCGTAAAGGTAAGCGATTACTTCCGGTTCACCGCCGTCAGATGGCATCAGTCTGAGCATTACCCTTTTGTAGGAAGGATGGCCGTTTTTTTATGTCAGCAGGAAATGACAGAAAGGCGATCCATTTACCATCGGGTGATATATGAGGGAACCAGTTCCTGTATTCATCAAATGTCAGCTGTTCCCTGCCTGATCCATCAGGTTTCATGCGCCATATCTGCATGTTTCCCGTATGGCTGCCGTCATAATGAAATCCCCCTGGAGCTTATTATAAAGGAAGTGGAATTCGTCCCTTTCGAACCAGACAATATATCCGGAGACTTTGAGTGTATAGCTCTGGTTTGCTGCATTATATGAGGCAGAACCGTTATTTTTTGGATTACCTATGTCTGCCTTTGTCTGGAAGATGCCTGTTGGTTCATGCTGAGCCGATACTGTATTCATAATGAGGCTCAATGCGATTATAGTCGGTATTTCATATCGATTTTGAGATATCTTTATAATTGGCCTATGCGATTAAATAAATATATTTAACTTTAAAGTTATGCTGAAAAAGAACAGGAAAGTGATTTTTTTACTTCTGCTCTCGATGTATTTTACTGGAGTAACCTCCTGCAATAAGGATGATTCCTCTGAACTCCAGAAGAAAATCGATGAATACAACCAGGGTGATGAGGGATTAAAGGATTTCTATACTCCTGATGATTACTTTTACATTGGAGTTGCCATACCACCGTCATTCATTGATAACCAGAAAAAGGCAGATCTGATCAGGCGTCATTTCAACAGTATTACTGCCGAAAATGACATGAAATGGTCAAACCTCCAGCCAACAGAAGGCATCTTTACCTTTACCAATGCAGATAAGATCGTTGCTTTTGCCGAGGCTAACGGAATGAAGGTGAGGGGACACTGTCTCTGCTGGCACAACCAGGTGCCATCATGGATTTTCAAGGACGGACAGGCGACGGCATCCAAGGAATTAGTGTTGCAAAGGCTACGTACGCATATAACAACAGTAATCACTCATTTCAAAGGTAAAGTTTATGCCTGGGATGTTGTGAATGAGGCAATTGACGACGGCAGTTCAGTGTACAAGACTACCCAATGGTATACCATATGCGGGGAAGATTATATCATTGAAGCTTTCAAAGCGGCAAGGACTGCTGATCCGGATGCAAAATTGTTTTATAATGACTATACGGCTATAGATCCAACTAAAAGAGATAAAATATACGATCTCCTGGTGAAACTGAAAGAACAGGATATTGTTGATGGAATAGGTCTTCAGGGGCATTGGAATGTAAGCTATCCGTCCAGCTCACTGATCATTGATGCATTCAACAAGTATAAATCACTGGGCATCGAGCTTCAAATCACCGAGTTGGATGTTTCAGTTTATACTTCCAACTCTGATCCCGAAAGCGCTTATACTGATAATCTTGCACAAAAGCAGTCAATTGCATACAGCAGGTATTTTAATGCATTCAGGACTTTCAAAGATGCTATTACCGGAGTTACTTTCTGGGGACTAGCTGACGATTACACATGGCTTGATAATTTTCCGGTAGCCGGGAGGAAAAACTATCCTTTACTTTTTGATGTGAATCTTAATCCCAAACAGGCATATTTCGAAGTCATTGGTTTTTAATAATATTGCAGAAGCTTAAAATAGTTCTTCATCATACTGAAGGGGAAGGTTAGGTTAGAATCAGAGACTGAGGCCTGCCTGAAAGAGGAAGGCCTCAGTTTTAATAATTTATTTTTATGAGTGAGATTCTTAAGAAACTTGCATATTGTGTTGAATTCGGGAAAATAGACAAAACATCTCCTTATCCTCCTGATATGAAAGGACAGGATGGTGCTGATGAACTGGCAAAACTGGCTCTTGACAACGGAGTAAAACCCGACGAAATTCTCGAAAATGCCCTTATCCCGGCGATGGCAGTTGTTGGTAACAAATTCAGCAGGAAAGAGATTTATGTTCCGCAGATGCTTATGGCTGCCAAATCGATGAATAGTGCTTTGAAACATCTTAAACCATATTTTAAATCGGGAGAGACCAAAAGAAAAGGGAAATTCATCATCGGGACTGTAGCAGGAGACCTTCATGATATCGGTAAAAACCTGGTAGCGATGATGGTTGAAGGAGGGGGATGGGAAGTGATAGATCTTGGTGTTGATGTTGGAACGGATAAATTTCTGAAAGCCATTGAAGAAAATCCCGGAGCCATAATAGGTCTTTCAGCGTTGCTGACCACAACCATGGAAAATATGAAAAAAACCGTCACAGCTGTCAGGGGAAAACACTCAGGCATAAAAATACTCGTTGGCGGTGCTCCTGTCACAATGGAATATTGTAAAAAAGTCGGAGCCGATTTTTATTCTCCTGATCCGCAGGGAGCAGTAAATTATCTGAATCAAATAGTATCTTAGCGGGAAAATCTGCAGGATGAAAACAATACTTAAGGGAAGGTACAAGGAAGTTGTAATTGATACCGGTGGTCCTGTCATTATAATAGGTGAAT
>CAYNGW010000153.1:0-5545 GCA_964396955.1 uncultured Rikenellaceae bacterium
TCCAGGTATCACTTGAAAGCAACCAGTTCTTTGGTTTTCAGACCAAAACCCTTATCGGGACACACCTCGATTACCGTTTTTCCAACGATTTCAATATCGGGGGAACAATTCTGCGTCTCACGGAAAGACCATATACGCAGAAAGTCAACTTTGGAGAAGAACCAATCTCAAATACTATCTGGGGTTTCAATTCATCCTATAAAACACAATCCCAGGTGCTCACAAATCTGATTGACAAGATCCCTTTTCTCGAAACCAAAGCTCCGTCATCATTTTCATTTTTCGGCGAGTTTGCACACCTGATCCCCGGTCATTCAAAGGCAATATCAAGCGCAGGCAACTCGTATATAGATGATTTTGAGGCAAGTGAGATACCCCTTGATCTGAAATCATTCAATGCATGGACAATTGCAAGTATTCCGCAGGGACAGGATATATTCTTTCCTGAAGCAAGATTAAACGATAATCCTGTCAGTGGTTTTAACAGGGCCAAGCTGGCCTGGTATGTAATCGATCCGATCTTTTTACGGAACGGATCATCAACACCCGGTCATATAAAAGATAATCCTGATACCCAGTCAAGCCATTTTGTAAGAGAGATCTTTGAGAATGAGATCTTCCCGTACCGTGAAAGCACTACCGGCATACCAACGAACATTACAATACTTAACCTAGCATATTTTCCTGACGAAAAAGGCCCTTACAATTTTGACACTGATCCCGGCACTTATTCAGAGGGAATGAACTCTGAAGGCAATCTTAATGATCCCGGATCCCGATGGGGAGGCATAATGAGGGAGGTGCTAACCAGCGATTTTGAAACGGCAAATATTCAGTATATCAAGTTCTGGCTTATGGATCCTTTTGTTGAGGATCCGAAGCATGAAGGCGGCGATCTTTACATAAACCTTGGAAATATATCGGAAGATATACTCAGGGATTCAAGAAAAAGCTTTGAGCATGGGCTCCCGGGATCACCGGATCCGATCAATACAGATACGACTTCATGGGGAAGAGTGCCTACCGTGCAGGCTGTTGTTAACGCTTTTGATAATGATCCATTATCTCGAACATACCAGGACGTGGGTCTTGATGGACTCAGGAACCAGGATGAGCGGACATTTTTCTCGGATTATCTCCAGAAAGCAGAGGCAATCACCAGCCCTGATGTATACCAGGATATTCTGGAAGACCCTTCCGGCGATGACTTTAATTATTTCAGGGATTCTGATTATGATCGGATTGAGCTGGGGATTATTGACAGGTACAAAAAATATAACGGCCAGGATGGCAACTCTCCGACTGCGGAAATGTCAGATGAATCATATCCCACCTCGGGATCGACACTCCCTGATATGGAAGATATAAACCGCGATAACACACTGAATGAAACAGAAAGCTATTATCAGTACAGGGTCAGCATGAGGCCTGGAGACCTGGTAGTGGGTTCAAATTTTATTGTGGATGAAATAGAATACGAAGCCACACTGGCGAATGGCGACAAATCAAAAGTCAAGTGGTACCAGTTTAAGATCCCCATTACTGATTATCAGAGGATTATTGGTACGATCAGCGACTTTAAATCTGTAAGGTTCATGAGAATGTTCCTCCGGAATTTCAAAGAACCCGTTATCATGCGGTATGCTGATCTGGACCTTGTCAGGGCTGAATGGAGAAAATACAATATTTCGTTCATGGAGGGCGGAGAAAGAGTTACATTGCCCGAGGCCTCTGACGGGACATTTGAGATAAGCTCCGTGAGCATCGAGGAGAACTCCGGCAAAGAGCCTGTCAATTATGTACTTCCCCCGGGTTTTGACAGGATAACCGATCCTTCAAATCCTCAGCTGAGACAGCTTAACGAACAGTCAATGGTCCTTAAGGTTCAGAATCTTGAAGATGGTGATGCCCGTGCCGCTTTTAAAAATGTCAATATTGACATAAGGCAATACCGCCGCCTGAGGATGGAGGTTCATGCTGAAGCACTTATTGGACAGCCTCTCCAGGATGGCGAACTGACAGCCTTCATCAGGATAGGGTCGGATTATAAAAGTAATTTCTACGAATATGAAATTCCGTTAAGGCTGACACCTCCCGGGCGATATGACAATAAATCCGATGCATCAAGGACCCTGGTATGGCCGGCAGAAAACAGCTTCAACATTGAACTGTCGGTATTCCAGGATGCCAAGCAGGCACGGAACAGGAAAATGCAGGAGGCAGGATCATCCCTGAGTATCTCAGACGTTTTTGTCTATCCGTATGAAGGTCACAGGATTTCAATTTCAGGCAATCCCAACCTTAGTAATGTGAAAGTCATCATGATAGGGATAAGGAATCCGATCAAAACAAGAAATCCGGCAAACGATGACGGACAGCCCAAGTGGGGAGAAGTATGGATCAATGAACTGCGCCTTAATGACTTTGTTGAGAATGGGGGATGGGCCGCAAATGCTCATTTGCAGGCCCGACTTGCTGACCTTGGCACTGTTGACGTGGTCGGACAGTCAAGCACTCCCGGCTGGGGCAGCATTGAGAAGAAGGTGAATGAGCGGAGCAAGGAACAGGTAATGAAATATGATCTTTCATCCACTCTTGAACTGGGCAGGTTCTTTTCTGAAAAAGCAGGCGTAAGACTCCCTGTCTATGTGGGTTATTCCGAAACGAGGATCAGACCTCAGTATAATCCCCTGGATCCTGATATTCCTCTTGATGTTGCTCTCCGTAATGCCGAGGACCAGATTGCAAGGGATTCAATCAGAGCCATCTCGGAAGATTTTACAAGAAGAAAAACCATAACAGTGAGCAATGCCGGAATAACTAAACGGGGAGAAAAACCTCATGCCTGGGATCTTGCGAACCTGACCGTCAACTATACCTATAATGAAATTTACAACAGCGATACAAAAACTGAAATAGATCTTGAAAAGAACTACAGGGGCGGACTGAATTATGATTACCAGGCTCAACCGGCCAATATAATGCCTTTTAAGAGTGTGAAATTCCTTAATGCACCCGTTTTCCGGCTTGTAAAGGATTTCAACTTCTATATTTTCCCCAGAAGCCTCTCTTTCAGAACAGATCTGTCACGTTATTATAATGAGGTGAAAGCCAGGAACATAAACAATCCATATCTCCGTATTACTCCCACATATAAAAAGGATTTTGAATGGACAAGGATGTACGATTTCAAGTACGATGTCACCCGTCAGTTAAAAATTGACTTTACCGCAACAAATCTTTCAAGAATAGATGAACCAACAGGAGGGGTCGACAGGGAAAGATACGGCAATGAGTATGAACTCTGGCGTGATTCGGTCCTGACAAATCTGATGAATCTCGGCAGGACGACTTCTTATAATCATTTCATTAATGCGACCTATACCATACCGGTCAATAAGCTGCCGCTTCTTTCGTGGGTCAATGCAAATGCCCGCTTTGGATCAGATTATACCTGGCTGGCTGGACCGCTCTTTCCTGACAGCATGAACATTAACATCGGCAATTCAATAAAGAACCATAATGAGCTTTCCTTCACTGCCATGGCAAACCTGGCAACACTATATGGCAAATCAAAATTCCTGAAAAGGATTGAAAACAATACGCGCCCCGATGCAGCACAGAAGATGAAACCTGAATATAAAACGGTGAACTACACAAGGAATAATGTCAATTTCAGGCCGAATGCCGTCAGAGGAATTATTCATAACCTCGGAACCACCGACGTAAAAATCAGGATCGTTAAAAAAACAGGGGAGGAGGTCAAGGGGAAAGTTGATATTGTGAACGCCGACAGAATCAACTTTGCAGCCGCGGAACAGGCTGACGGTGCACAGGTATTCATTGAGGGAAAGGTGCCGGTAAAACGTAATCCGCTGACTGTCACCGGGGAATATATAGTGAGAGCTCTAATGGGCATAAGATCTTTCAGCTTAACGCTGACCTCGTCCCAGGGACAATACCTTCCAGGCTATGTACCCGAAACAAAATATCTCGGGATGTCGAAATACAATGGCATTCAGGCACCCGGATGGCCATTCATACTCGGCTACAGCAACAGGAATTTCTTTGATAAGGCAGTGACAAATGGCTGGCTGTCAACAGATACCCTGCTGAATACTCCTGCAAATTACAACAACAAATTTGATCTCTCTGCCCGGAGCATGATTGAGCCGTTCCCGGGAATGAGGATTGATATCAATGCCGACAGGAGATTTCTTGAAGGAGTGAGCGCATATTATATTGCAGATATGAATGGCAATTTCCCCGACAGCACACGCAACAGAATTGTTAACGGAAATTTTTCAATATCAGTAATTTCATGGGGTACGGCATTTGAAAAGATCTCAAAAAAGAATGATTACGTTTCTCCTACTTTCGAAGCTTTTAAGGAGAACCTTGTGATCATTTCTGAAAGGAGAGCAGGTGAAAGAACCAAATCAGATCCGGGCTATAACCCTGATATTGACCCGTTTACAGGTGAACCTGTTGAGGGCGCGTACAAAAGCGGATATGGAAAAACCTCACGCGAAGTAATGATACCAGCGTTCCTTGCAGCCTATACCAGATCTGATCCGAAAAAGGTGTCACTCGAAACCTTTCCCTCGGCTTTAAGGATGATGCCTAACTGGAGGCTTACATTTGACGGTTTATCAAAATTTGAATTCATACAGAAGGTATTCAGGTCAATAAATCTCACACATCAGTACAGAAGCACTTTCCAGATTGCGAATTATACCACAAACCTGAACTTTATGGCAGATGAGAACGGGATAAGCTCCATAAGGGATCTTCAGAATAATTTCATTCAGGAATATGAAATCAATGTTGTAACCCTTAATGAGCAGTTCAGTCCTCTTATAAATATTGATATGAACTGGGTAAACAGCCTTACTACCCGGTTTGAATGGAAAAAATCCCGCACCATATCGCTGAACCTTACAAGCAACCAGATTGCTGATGCCCGGACCAATGAGCTTGTTTTTGGAGCAGGATACAGGTTTGACGAAGTTCAGATTGTCCTTAAGACAGGGGGAGGACAGAAGGTGCTGAAGAGCGACCTGAACCTGAGGTTTGATCTTTCAATCCGTGACAACAAAACCCTGGCAAGGAAACTTGTGGAGGATGTAAATCAGCCTGTCGCCGGAGTAAGGATCTTTACGGCCGGACTAACGGCAGATTATATCCTGAGTGACAGATTTAACCTTCAGATCTTTGCCGACCACACCATGAATGACCCTTTTGTGGCAAATACTTTCCCGACATCAAACACAAATTTCGGATTCAGCCTTAAGTTTACTCTTGTCCAGTAAAAATTTTTCAATCCGAACTGATTTTTTAACTTGAAAATCAGCGAATCTCCGTGAAAATAAATAACATACGCAGTTTTTTTTGACAATCATTTTACCTATTTTTGAATAGGATTCTTGTACTTTTTCGATAAATCTTCTGAAAAACATATTCATTAGTTATGAAAAGGACTAAACCAAGATTATCCTTCTGGCAGATATGGAACATGAGCTTTGGATTCCTGGGGATCCAGTTT
>CAYNGW010000154.1:0-5493 GCA_964396955.1 uncultured Rikenellaceae bacterium
AGCCCGGCACTTGAAATTACCCCAACCCCGCCTTCATTTGCAACTGCGGCTGCCAGTCCGGAAAGCGAAATGCCAACTCCCATTCCACCCTGAATGACCGGAATCGCAACTGAAAGACTCCCGATTTTTAATGCCTTCATTTATTCTTTTTAAACATACTGCAAATTTATATCATTATACGGGCTTACCCAAATCTTAGTAAGATTGATTGATAAAGTTATTATTTTACAACGAATAATTAATGTAAATTTGACACATATAAAGCAATAAATTTAATAGGATAAAATTAGGAATGATGAAAACTTCAAAATCAAAGGCAATTAGCAAACCAAAGAAAACTTCTGAAGTCGGGGGAGCAGTAAAAAGCAATAAAGTTACTACCAGTAAATCCGGACCGAATGAAGAAGTAATTCGTGAAAAAGCGAGAGAAATCTATAACGAGCGTGTTGCCCGTGGGGAATATGGAACTGCAGAAGGTGACTGGATTAAAGCGGAAAAACTTTTAAGGAGTTCAACGGAATAATTGATCTTAGGGTGCTCAATATGACCGGAATATGCGATTGAATTTCATAATATTTTCTTCATTATACCCTATTATTCCCGAATATAATTGCCCTTAAGAACTGGGATTTGCACTCCAAACAATTGTCTGAGAAGAACATTTGGATTTTATCTGAGCAAACATCCCCTTTGAAAAAGTATCAGTAAATTTGACAGACAGGTAATAAGAATATGAAAAGACTTTCTTTCATATTAATAATTATTGTCTCTTATCTGACTATATCTTATAGACAATCAGGCATATCCATGGGGGTATCTATGTACTCGCCTGTTCCTCAGGAATATAGATTAGGTGTAAATTTTGGCTTAACCAGGGCACATCTTTATCTTGACATTTTCAGGTAATTTGGCAAAAGGGGAAGGAAGAGAATTACATCCGGTCCCATAACCCGGCAACTCAGGTTAATTAATTATATTTGAGAATAAAATTCTTCTCTTTATAACAACGCGAATGAAAAGAAAATCCCTCAGCCGCAGAAAATTTTTCAACATCCTGGGTGCCGGGAGTGCAATACTTGCGGTGAAACCGCTGACTGGTCTTGCTTCCGGAAATATCCAGGCAAAACCAAAACCTGCAACAAATATCGCCGATGCTGAAAAATCACCAGGAGCTCCATCATCAATGCCGGGAAAATATCCCGGGAAAGTTGTGCTTGTAACAAACAAGGATGCAGTGGTGAATGATGTACCTGTTGAGGCAGTTGCTTATCTTATGCTGCAGCGTGCAATGCTGGAGCTGACAGGAGAAAAGAGCCTGAAAAAAGCCTGGAGGACATTTGTTAATCCGGGCGAAAAAATCGGACTGAAAGTGAATCCGGTTGCCGGTAAAGAATTATTTACCAGCCATGCTGTTGTAAAATCTGTTGTTAAGCAATTAACAGAGAGCGGAATAACAAAAAAGGATATCATCATCTGGGATAGACGCGATATGGAGCTAAAGGATGTAGGTTTCACAGCTGAAAACTATCCCGGCATAACAATCAGAGGCACCGAGTGTAAAGATGAGAATGGTTCCTTCTATGATAAGGACGGTAAGCTTTATGGCGAAAGGAACATCGATAAGGAGTGGTACTACTGGGCTGATGTGGAAGGAGAATATGATGCAGAGACAATGCCCTACATGGTGAACACCGGAAAGTATTCTTATTTCTCGAAGATTGTCACACAGGAAGTTGACAAGATTATAAACATCCCGATCCTGAAAAATGCCGGCAGTTCCATCACCAATGCAATGAAGAACCTGGCTTTCGGGTCTGTATCGAACACCGGAAGACTTCATACAGCGTTATGGAACGACACCTGCGCCGAAGTGTGCGCTTTTGCCCCTCTGCGCGATAAGGTCATCCTGAATATTACTGACGGACTCAGGGGATGTTTTAACGGCGGCCCGGGAGCCAATCCTCAGTTCATTTGTAATTACTATACTATTCTTGCCGGATCTGATCCTGTGGCAATGGACAGGATCGCATACGACATCATTGCAGAGAAAAGAATTGCCGAAGGTCTGCTGAAAGCGCCAAATCCTGATGTACTTACATTTCTCAAAATGTCTTCAGATCTGGGACTGGGGATTTGGGAAAAGGATAAGATTGAGTTGAGTATGCTTAACCTGACATAACCAGCAAATGAATAAACTAGCTGTACTGATTTTACTGCTCGCCTCCCTGTCGTGTTACCCGCAGATCCCGGCAGACTATCCGGTTATTGGTGAAAATGATCTTCCTGAGGCTAAATTCCTGGCTGCCCGTCATTTCACCGGGGAATCTCTTTTCGGCTATATGAACGGAGGGGCAGAACTTTACAGGGAGTACGGAATAACGGATGCCGTGATAACTGAATTTGACCTAAGCGATGGGCATTACAAATGCGAGGTGTTTAAAATGACTGGACCCGAAGAAGCTTTTGGTATTTATTCTGTTTCAAAATACCGCTGCCTGAGTTCGCCTCCCATTTCACAATATACCTGCCAGACGAGATACCAGCTTCAGATCTGCAAGGGGCCATATTATATAAGTATCATTAGCAGGTACGGAACAAGCGCCGATTCGGTCATTTTACTGAAGGCTGGCAAAATGATCGGAGAAAAAATAAGCGAAACTTCAACTGATCTGTCCGCTTTCATTCCGGATGCTGATCCTGGTGATCTGAAAAACAATTCAATACTGGCTAAAGGAGAACTGGGGCTGGCGAACGGAGCACCGGCCCGGGAAGACTATTTCAAAGATGTTACAGGTTACTATACCTTAATATGTACAACCAGAGAGTGTACTTACATTTCTGTCAGGTTCAAAAAACCTGAAGATTTCAAGCTGTTCTTAAGTTTTCATGGCTGGAGCATCTGTGATTTAAGCGCTACTGATGTTAATAAAGCAAGTGGAGAAACTCTCAGGATGCTTGGAGAAAATCATATTCTTGTAAGATTTAATAATTGATTATTATGGATATGTTCAAACAAATGGACGTGCAACCGGGTACAAATATGGGCGATCATATAGAAGCTGAGAAGGTAAGATGCTTGATAATTGGTTCAGGACCAGCAGGATACACTGCAGCCATCTATGCCGCGCGGGCAAACCTCAAGCCGGTTCTTTATACAGGAATGGAGATGGGCGGTCAGCTGACCACAACAACTGATGTTGAAAATTACCCGGGTTACCCGGATGGCATTACAGGGCCGGGAATTATGGAGGATTTCAGGAAGCAGGCTGAGAAATTCGAAACGGAAATACGTTTCGGTGTTGCAACCGAGGTTGATTTCTCGGGCAATAACCGCAGAGTAATAATAGATGGACATACACTTGTCGATGCAGATGCAATTATTATTGCAACAGGATCCACTGCCCGTTACCTTGGACTGGAAGCTGAAAAAAATTATGCCGGTATGGGCGTTTCTGCCTGTGCAACATGCGACGGCTTTTTCTACAAGCAGAAGGATGTGGCTGTTGTCGGGGGCGGAGATACCGCCGCCGAAGAAGCAACATACCTTGCAGGATTATGCAACAAAGTATACATGATCGTAAGGAGAAATGTGCTGAGAGCATCAAAGGCGATGCAGGAGAAAGTGATGAACACGAAGAATATTGAGATTCTGTGGGAGCATCAGGCTGTTGATCTTTTTGGTGAGGGCGGGGTGGAAGGAGCGGTGCTGGTAAAGAAAAAAGGTACGCCGCAGGAGGAGATCGTGAAAATAAAAATTGATGGTTTCTTCCTTGCTATCGGACATACCCCAAATTCGGATGTCTTCAGGAAATACCTGGAGACTGACGAGGTGGGCTACATAAAGACTGTTCCGGGAACATCAAAGACCAATGTCCCTGGTGTATTTGCCGCAGGCGACGTTCAGGATCCTCATTACAGGCAGGCAGTGACTGCGGCCGCCTCAGGATGCATGGCTGCCATCGATGCAGAAAGATATTTATCGGAACAATAATGCACTCGTACTCACCCCCTTGGTACCGAACAATATATTGGTATCCAGCTATATACGTTAATAGCTCCCCCTTCTTTGGTTTACCAGAGAAGGGGGCTAGGGGGATGAGTACATGTTCTGTAACAAGAGAAGAATACAATGAAAACATTCCAGAAGACATTCAAGATAAATGCTGAGCCGGCTGATGTGTGTTCAGCGCTGACCAATCCAAATTTTTAAGCAGTCAACAATTTATTATTCTGGCAGGAGAATAGATCGTAAATATCTTCTGTACAAGCGTATATAAGGGTCGATATGCCTTTATAGCAATATGTATGTGCATGTTCCCTGATATCATTATTCCACATGGGGATCCAGGATAGAATATGCTGAACGATAAACCTGCGTATCTCTTTGCTGATTTCACGGATGGAGGGATCATCATCAAAAGTCAGATATTTATCGACCAGCTTTGTAAGAAAAAGAAGCTCAATGCCAAGATGATCATCAGGCACTTTCCCGCGCGATCCGGATTCCCATCCGTATGAATTATAAAATTCACTAATCTTCTCCCTGTAACTTTCCTTCTTGTTTTCATTTGGGAGGTAGATTGAAGCATAAGCCGGCGCAAGAGGGAGCCCTGTCACTGCAAAGAGCCTGTAAAAATCCTCTGTCAGGTTTCTTCTGCTCGAATCCTTATCCTCACATGAGCTCCTTAAGAGAGCAGCCGCCTCAATAAATCTGGGATTTGAGCTTGATACCGGCAGCTTCTTCAGCGTGCCCTGGACCCAAAAATCAACCACACACTCCTCAGCAGGCTCGTTCATTATCATGCTACCGGCAAAATAAAGCAGCATGTTGTAACCTTTAAGGAGATTCACGCGGTCAGATGATAATTTAGTATTTTCGGGTTCCATTTAATGAAATATTCCGGTATTTATAGTGTATAACGGATAGGAAAGGAGATTGTTCAGTTGGGGAATACATGTACTCATCCCCCCAGCGCTGCCCTGCAGGCTGGCTCTTTCGCCAGAGGGTGTCTCAAAAGCTTTATTTTACCCCCTGACCCCCCAGGGGGGAATTATAAATGTCTGTAAATCAGAAAGGGGAATTATGGGGGTGAGTACATGAAATCTATTTTGAAAAATCTGCAATCTCATTCGGGTACAGATTATTATCAAGCTTTCTCTTGATTTCCTTAAATACTTTTACTGTATATTCAACATCCTCAAGGGAATGCGATGCAGTAGGAATCAGCCTTAACATCACCACATCCTTTGGGACAACAGGGTAAATGACGACTGAACAGAATACCCCGAAATTTTCACGCAAATCATAGAGAAGCTGTGTTACCTGGAAAAGCGGGCATTTAAAAAAGACAGGTGTTACCGGAGATTCGGTGCGTCCGAGATCAAGCCCTGCATCTCTGAGCCCTTTCTGAAGTGCATGGACTATGGTCCACAGCTTTTCTTTATATTCAGGATGAGCCTTGATAAGTTCAAGTCTCTTGATTGCCCCAAGCG
>CAYNGW010000155.1:0-5482 GCA_964396955.1 uncultured Rikenellaceae bacterium
TTTCAGGAATCCTCTTCTTGTTATTCTGTTCATAGTTGTGATTATTTCATATTTCTGATTCTTACTTCAATATCTGTGTCACTTATAGTTTAATAATCTCATCTGTGTCGGTATCGCCAAAATGGTAAGGATACAAAATTTTTGGCTTGAATGCCCTGGCCGCATCAGCGACCATTTCCGGAGTCATTGTATAAGGCAGATTCATGGGGAGGAAAGCCACATCAATATTTTTCAGTTCCTTCATTTCCGGGGTATTTTCAGTATCGCCGGCAACATAGAATTTCTTATCGCCAATTGATATGATAAATCCGATTCCGATTCCTTTAGGGTGGAATGGCTGGCCGGGAGCCCTCATATTAACGATATTATAGGCAAGTACGGCTTCTATTTTGATATTATTGATCACTTTATTATCACCTGCTTTCATAGCCTGTGCCCATTTTATTTCAGATGCTGAATTCCCGTTGCAGAACATCACTGTTCCCTCCTTGCGAAGCTCACTTATCAGCCTGGTATCAAGATGATCGTAATGTTCATGAGTCACGAGGATAAGATCAGCTTTCGGGAGGTCATTATAATTGCCTGAACTGCGGACAGGATCAATATGAATTGAAAAGTCGTTCAATTTAAACATAAGTGATCCATGACCGACAAAATAAATTTCCACGATTCCTGCTGTTGTACTGATTTTGTCGAATGCAGGCTTGTCCTGAGAAAAAGCCGGTTTAGTCATAGCTATAAAAATTAGGATTAAAATTAGAACAGATCTTTCTGACCTAATCATGACAAAGTTCATCATATGACAGGTAATTAATTATGGATTAAATGATTAATCAGGTTCTTATCCCCATAACCAGGATATCATCGATCTGAGGTGACGGGCCCATCCACTCAATAAGATTCTTTTCCAGCAGATCTCTTTGCTTATCCATCGGATTATCCTGTATTTCAAGGATCAGCCGCTTGAAATTCTTTTTCATGAATTTACGGCCGTGATCTCCTCCAAACTGATCGATATACCCATCTGAGAAAAGATAGTATGAAATTCCCTTTTCAAGGTTCCAGTCATAAAAGACAAATTCTTCATTCATTCTTGAGGATATACCTATAGGCATTTTGCTTGCGTATATTGTTTCGAGAATATATTTCCCGTTTGACATTGATCCGTCAGGCATTTCTTCTGAGTCTTCCTTATAATTTTTAATTTCTTCCTCTGTTAATTTCCTTACTCTGAAGCAGGGATTGTAGGCACCGGAAAATTCAATCATATTTGTATTAAAGTCGATCACCAGCAGGCCCATATCCATGCCGTCTTTTGCTTCATCGTCGCCGCCTGACTGTTTCAGTGATTCTGTGACATGGAGACGGAGCTGATTGAGAATAAAGTTGGCTCTCGGGGCAGATTCCTTATCGATTATCTCATCAAGGAATGACATTCCGAGCAGGCTCATAAAGGCGCCCGGGACACCGTGACCGGTGCAATCGGCGGCTACTATGTAAAGTCTGCCACCTTTTTTCGTCATCCAGTAGAAATCGCCGCTGACAATATCCCTTGGCCTGAAAAGGACAAAATAATTCCTGATGTTTGCCTGGAGTATGGATTCAGACGGAAGCAATGCCATCTGGATCCGGCTGGCATAATGAATGCTTGATTCCAGCTCTTCTTTTTGCTTTACGACAACGGCAGTACGTTCCCGCACAATGCCTTCAAGACGGATGTTTTCATTTTTCAGCCGTTTCGTATAAGCGCTTATAATACCCCATATTGCAAGGAATGCAGCAAGAGCATATCCTACATAGGCCAGAATGGTTGCATACCATGGCTTAAGGATTATGAATTCATACTTGAGTTCATTCCCCGAAAGTCCGGTCAGCGTTCTGCTTCTTACATTGAAAGTGTAATGACCGTAAGGAAGATTTGTATATTCTTTTTTAGAATAGATTGCCTCGGCAGTATATCCGAATGAAATACCCTCCCATTTTGACCAGTCCTCGTCATATCCCTCAAGCTTATAGCTGTATTCTGTCAGCAGCTCCTCAATAAAATAAGGTGTTGTCCATTCAAAGGTTATCTCATTCATATCATAGCTGTATTCCGGGACAGTGGCTGAGGAATAATAAATTTCAGGTACGCTCCTTTGATCATCGATATGTGAATGGAATGTACCCGTCATTATAGTTGAGTCTGTGCCAACGGTTATTGAGACAAAACATGTATTGACCCTGGTTGAATCAGGCAGCAGCCTGGCTTTATCAAGGATATAAACAGTTTTTGATTTGGTCAGGTATATTTTACCAGCAGAGTGCATGATATCCAGCGAGGGCACGTTGGGCAGAAGGTTAAGTACACCCTGATAACCCTGCATCCCTTTAGCTGAATTTCTGAAAAGCATCTCAAAGTTTTTCTTATCGATGCCGCTAAGCCAGATATCTCCTTCCCCATCGGAAAAAAGATTCTGGGATATTTTCCCTTCTGAGAATCCGCCGGTCAGACTGTTATCGCTTATAAAAGTGTCATTTGACTTATCATATCTCAAAAGCCCCGTGGATGTTGTGATATATAATTCATCATCGGTCTTATGCAATGAAAAAAGCTTTATTTCAGGGACTCCCTTATCCGGACCATACCTCATTACAGTCGTATCATTGCTGGCAGACGGCACGCTGTATAAAGCTGATGGATCATCAGTAATAAACCATAATCCGCCATTTTTCTTTTCCACCATGCTTGATATAGCTCCTGGAAATCCGGTAATTGTTTCTAAGTATTGCCATTGGACACCTTCATCTTTAAGTATCATAATACCTCCCGTTTCAAGTCCGAGAAAGACAATATCCGGGTCTGTTGCTGACTGCAGGATTTTTTTTGTTCTGATTCCTTTAAGATCGGTCTTCGAAAGTTTGACACAGTTTTTTTCGACCTGACGGACCAGATCATTCTCAAAGATTTGTATCGTACCATTTAAGGATCCTGTCAGTAAGAATTTACCATGATTTGTAGTGATCACCTCCAGAGGTATATACTGCCCGTCTGTTCCGGGGATCTTTCTGAATCTGACATTATTTTTATCGTCGGTATAAGATTTCAGTATTCCAGCGTCTGATGAAAGGTAAATGTCACCCTGAAATTCACACATATCGTTAACACCGTATTCTATGCCCTGTTTTTCTGCAAATTTTGTGATTGGTATATTGAAATATGCCTTGTTCAGGAAACCGTAAGTGGCGATCCAGAGTTCTGAATTACTCTGATAATTGCAATATAAAGCATGTACTGCATCATCAATAAGGTCACTGGTCTCGACGGTCAGCTGACAGACCAGTTCTCCTGATTTATTAAATACCAGTATTCCTTCCTGGTTAGTTGTCCCGATTGCAATAAGATCGTTGCTTATTATAGCGCCGGCATAGATATTGGCAGCTTTAAACTTCTCATTGAGACGTTTATCAATGAAGTCGTCCCTGACAGTTCCGTTATTGTAGTCATACAGGAACAATCCTTCAAAGTATGTGCCGATGAGCATACTGCTTTCATCGAATGGTAAAATAACCGTACATGGTTTTTCTGTAAAGAATTCACCTCCCTTTAAAGGAGAGATTTCTGTGCCGTTCAGTTCAAAAATGCCGCGTGTATTCTCAGCTATTATAATCTTGTCATTTATTTTTATGAGCCTTAATACATTTAAAAGGCCTTGTTGCTCAAGGTCAATTTTTGAAAGCGAGTCATTTTCAGTATCATAAACATAAATAGCTCTTGGCCCCTGGAACATTACTTTGTTATCAAGCAACTCGATAGACCAGATAATGCGAATCTCGGGAATTGAATCAATCCGTTCTGCAAGAGAAATATACTCTGGTTCGCCTTTCTCTCCAGGCTGGAGATAGCCGAATTCAAAAGCCCCGCCTACATATACTATTCCCCTGTCATCAGCTGCAAGCGAGTATATCCTCGGATTATTTCCGATCTGTATTGCAGACCATTTGGTTCCATCATAGCGGATGACTCCCCGTTCCTGGTTACCGAAATACATATTACCAAAAGCATCCCTGACAATACACCAATTTTGTTCCGAGCCCTCGGTTATCTGAGTTGGATAGGTTTTGACAACAGGCACACCATATTTGTTCACCTGCCCTGCTGAATCAAATAATAATGTGACCAGAAAACAAACAATCACGAACCTTTTCATAAACTCATTTGTTATTTCAGTCTGACAAAATCAACTATAAAAATACTAATCTATTTATTTTAATCAAATTTATTATTGGTACTTTCGTTATATATTGAAAATTTAATAACTTGCCAGCAGAATTTAGGGTACAGCGTTAATTAATTAACACTGATGCATTTAGGGAAAAACAAGCAGTCAATACTACCGGTATTCCTTTTAGTTTTAGTTTCCGTGGCCAATGGTCAGCCGGTGAAAAATCACAAATATGTGTTTGATGGTGATTTACAGAACAATAGTGTCGTTTCCACGGATCATTCCCTTATCATAAATTACTCGTTACCAGAACTTTATCTTGAGAATATCATTAATAGCAATGGCACCTTTTACAAAGTGGCAATACCTGGCCATACTCCTTCTTCTGAACCAGGTAAACCTGAACTTCCTGTACTGAGCCGGATGATATCAATTCCTGAAGGTTCTTCATATAAGATTCGGATCAGTGAGGTTAAAACATCTGTTGTAAAACCGAGGAAAGCGAAAATTGAAGGAATGCTGTTCCCGGCACAGGAAGGAGAAGCCAAGGAGCCCCAGAGACAAAAACCTCCTTTCAGGATTGATAAATCACTCTATGCTTCCCGTAAATTCATCAAATCTGATACCGTAAGAATTGAACGTATCGGAAAAGCCAGACAGGTTAACCTTGCTGCTCTATATATCTCCCCTGTCATATATAATCCCGGATCAAACATCCTTGAGGTCATCACCTCAATGAAGATTGAAATAATCTTTATACCAGGCGATTACGAAACAAAAGCTTTATTTCCCGAATCGACACTCTTCCGGGAGACATTCAGCAAAGGGACCCTGAATTATGATCCCGGTGCAGTGATCCCGGGATATACAGAAAAGCCTGCAAGAATGATCATTCTTACCGACACTGCTTTTAAAAAGCATCTTGGGCCTTTCATAAAATGGAAAACACAAAAAGGGTATAAGCTGGAAGTATTATATAAAGGAGCAGCGTTTGCAGGAAATACATACACTGCATTGAGAGACACCATAAAGAGGATATACCTAAGTTCCACCCCGGATAATCCGCCGCCCGATTATCTTTTAATAGTCGGCAACGTGGCAAAAATACCCTACTACGGCACAGGACAGGTGACAGATTTGTATTACGGGGAATTTGACGGTAACGGTGATTATATCCCGGAAATGTTCATCGGCAGGTTACCTGTTGCTGATACAACCCAATTAAAAACTGTTGTAAATAAAATAATCCAGTACGAAAAATTTGAATTTGCAGATAC
>CAYNGW010000156.1:0-5458 GCA_964396955.1 uncultured Rikenellaceae bacterium
GAAAGCTGACTTTCAACATACCTTTTGAGGGCAGCATTGCCCTTCTTTTCCTGGGTTCAGCTCTTTTCCTGGTAGCGGTGCTTGGCTTTGCCCTTTTTCTCTCAACTTTTTCAAGTACACAACAACAATTCATGTTCACTGCATTCTTCTTCATAATAATTTTTGTATTGATGAGCGGCGTTTTCACTCCCTTTGACAGTATGCCTGTATGGGCACAAAAGTTTGATCTGATAAATCCTGCTGCTTATGTGATGCGCATAAACAGGATGGTGATGCTTAAGGGATCGACATTTCAGGATATCAGCAGGGAGATCTATTCACTGATTGTGATAGCGATTGTATTTACTGCACTGGCAGTGAACCGCTATAGAAAGACGGCCTGATTAAATTCTTATTCCGAGGAGTATTATATCATCAATCTGTCCTATGAATTCGCCCTCGTCTGAAGGGTGATTGATCCATTCATCAAGGGTTTTCTCATATAATTCCTTTTGGGAGTTCATTTCGAGCTCCTGGTTTTCAAGAAGCATTTTTGTGAACCTGGTCTTCATGAATTTTCTTCCATCGGGTCCGCCAAACTGATCACAGAAGCCATCGGAAAACAGATAAATAGTATCTCCTTTCCGGACATCAATTTCATGACATGTGAAATCGCTCATTCTTGAATAGACTCCGACCGGCATTCCGTCAGCTCTTTTTTCAATGATGTTGTATTCCCTGTTTTCCTTTCTGATCAGGATCATGGGATTATTCGCGCCTGCAAACTGAAGGTGATTGTTTTTAAGGTCGATAGTACAGAGGGCCATATCCATGCCATCCTTGCTTGATTCCTGTAATCCTTTCTGCTTGAGGGATAAAATAACATTTTCACGAAGTTCATTCAGTATCTGTGCAGGCTGGACAACTCCTGATTCATTGACTATCTTGTTCAGGAAGCTGACTCCCAGCATGCTCATGAATGCACCCGGCACTCCATGCCCGGTGCAATCAGCGGCCGTAAATATGATATGATCGCCTTTTTTCGACATCCAGTAAAAGTCGCCGCTTACAATATCTTTTGGCCTGAACAGGATAAAGTAATCACTGAAGCTGCTTTTCAGGATACCTTCTTCAGGAAGGACCGCCCTCTGAATTGTCTTGGCATACTGAATACTGTCGGTTATTTCCTTCTTCTGGTAGGTGACTATATCTCTCTGTTTTGCTATCTCATCCTTTTGTTCAACTACTTCCCTTGTTCTCTCTTCAACGATCTTTTCGAGCTTGATTTTTTCTTCAATAAGCGCTTTCTCCCTGTATCTGACAAAGGATATAATTAATAAAGCCAGCAATAAAGAAGATGAAACAAGAAACCATTTGGTTTTCCAGAATGGAGGCTTGATCACAAAGCTGTACTGTACAATTTCTCCTGTAATACCGTATTTATTTTTTGTTTTTACCTTAAAAATGTAATTGCCCGGCCGCAGATCGGAAGATGTAACGCTCCTGGCATCAGTAAATGGCGACCATTCTTCCGTTCCTTTTCTTTCGAGGCAGTATGAGAAAACCAGGTCGTCAGGATTGCTGAATGAGAGGCCGGTATATTCAAAAGTTACATGGTTGTCTTTGTGGGACAATACCAGATTTTCAGGCAATCCGGACCATTTGCTTACTGTGAAATTTCGCGATTTCCAGTCAACTGTTTCAAAGAAAAGCCTTATTGATGTTATGAAGGTTTTTGGTGAAAGATTGAAACTCTTATCGACATCCGGATCAAACCGGATCACTCCGTTTTTTGTTCCGAACCAGATAAGTCCCGTTTCATTTCTTGCTATTGAATTTGTATTGTTTTCTCCTCCCGTGAATCCGTCCTTCAAACCATAAGGGATCACCCTTGTAATTGATTGTTTGTCATCCAGTTCAATAAGGTCGAACCCTTTTTCCGTCCCGGCGACTACCATGGTTTTGCTAATAAAGAGAAGAGAGTTTATTGTCCCGGACGAAAGAACTCCTTTTGTGGCCAGAAGTGATATCGGAATGGAGTCGCTGTTTGTATCAAATCTGTAAATTCCTCCACCGAAAGTACCGATCCAGATGTTTCCTGCAGGATCCTCGGCAAGGGTATTGATCCTCTGGAAATCAAGCCCATCCTCATCATTGAAATCAGAATAGATAGTATCTTCCAGACGGACCAGCCCGCCGAAGGTACCGATCCATATCCTTCCCTTCGAGTCTTCAATGATAGTCTGTATCTCATTATGGATCAAACCGTCATCCTCACTCATTGTAAACAGATTGTCACCTGTGAATTTGCCATAGCCTCCGCTTGTCCCTATCCAGAGGTTGTTATGACTGTCAACGAGGAGAGAGCTTATCTTCAGATCAGGAAGGCGGTAGTTATATTCAAACCGTGTTAATTTTGTCCCGTCATATACATTAATCCCGTTGTTAGTGCCTATCCAGATTTTGCCGTCGAATTTTGTTATTGTTGTTGCTCCCACGTCATTTAAGCCTTGCGGACGTGAAAACGATTTCAGCTTTCTGATTTTGTTCCCTTCCATTCTGAAACAGGAGAATCCCTCTTCTGTGGCCAGGTAAAGCAGGTTTTCGGAGTCAATGAGAAGACTCAGTACCTGGTTTCCGGATATGCCGTCTTCAGGCCCGTATCCAAGGAATTTGTCATCATCGAACATTAATGCGCCCTGTCCGAATGAAGCTAACCATGTGTTCCCTTCCTGGTCCTCGATTATGTTTAAGATCTGGTTTGAAGGAAGTCCATTATCCCTTGAGAATATACCTGTGATTTTGTCATCCGAGAGCCTGATTATCCCGTTCTTATCTGTGGCAAGCCATATTTCACCATTTTCGCGTAATAAAATATCCCAGATCATAAGTCCCGGAAACTGGTCATTGATTTGTGACGGGACGACCACGTACTCGTTGCTTTCACCTTCCGGCAGTGCCCTGAAAAGCCCTTCACCATAGCTTCCGAGCCAGAATTCTCCGTTATTTCCAGGTTCAATCGAAAGGATAAAGTCGGCCGGGACAATAGGATCTTCGATACTTTCAATTGCTATGGTATCGCTTTTTTCCATTGTAAGAATATTAACACCGCCTACCATTGCGAGCCATATTCTTTCATCATTGTCTATATGAATATTAAAAATGAAATCGCTGATGAGGCCATCATCAATCTTAAAGTTTGTGACTGAAAGAGAATCATCTGCCTTTATGGCTAATAGTCCGTTATATGCCGTTCCGACCCAGATGATCCCGTTATTGTCCTCTTTAATACTCAGGACAGATGTCCCGGTGAAAGCTGGTTCGTCAGTCAGAGCATTAAAATTTTCTCCGTCATAGAGAGTAAGGCCATTATCTGTCCCAATCCATATATTTCCCCTGCTATCTTCAAAAAGAGCTCTTATAACATTGTCAGAGAGCCCGTTTGCTTTGGTGAATGTTTCAAATTTGTTCCCGTCAAATCTGGACAGACCGCCGCCGGCAGTACCGATCCAGGTAAAACCGCGTGTATCCTCAATGATGCAATAAACCGAAGATTGAGGCAGACCCTCTTCAACTGAATATTTTCTGAAAAAGTATTGTTGGGAATGCAATTCTGCCTGAAGCAGAATCAATAAGGAAAATAAGACCAGGGATCTTTTATATATCACATTTCTTCAGGTTAAGAGGTTTCTTTATTTCAACATAAAAATAAATTGTCCACCTTCATCACCTGCATTTCTGATCGGGCTGTATGCCGGTGTCTGGAATGAATTGTTTACCACCGGTATCTTCAGGGATTCAAAAACCTGGCCTGCGTCAAGAAATTTTTCGGCATTTTTGGTAAGAGCCTGAAGGAAATAATATGCAAATACCGAATGGCCTTCCTTCCCTTTATCCATAACCGGCTCAACACCACCTGATGTAAGGGCTTTCCTGCTGTTTAGCGAATATACTTTCTGATAGTATTTGGTTGAATTCTCATATGGAATAGTCATGGTTTTACCCCTGAATATATCGCCGCTGAAGCAGGCATCTGTTACAAGAAGCGTATGTTTTGAGTTGATCCCTGAGAGGAATGACCGTATATCTTCGTTGGAGATATATTTTGAAATAGTCTTTGATGAAGCATCTGTCGGCACCCAGAATCCCTTATCCATATTTTCAATGTATTCTCCATGTCCTGAATAATATATGAAGACATTATCGTTGGCCTTGACATTCTGCATCAGCCATTCAAACTCCTTAAGGATATTATCACGGGTAGCATCCTTATCATAAAGTGTTTTCAGATAATGGAATGTATACTTTGAAGTGAGAGTTTCAGCCACGCTTTTAGCGTCATTGACGGCATTTCGAAGCTGCGGCCATTCACCGGTATACTGGTCAATCCCGATGATAAGTCCGTAATATTCCCCTACCTGGACAGATTTCATAGCCTGGGCGACATTCAATCCTTTGAGAGGATCGTTCCCTCCGCGGAATTCGCTGAAATTCTGGGCCAGGGATTTATTAATCTCCTTTTTGACAGGCTTATCGACCTCAACTGAAAGGTCGAGATCGTTAACATTTGTAATATCTGCTCCTGTAATCTCAAAGCTGACAGGGATTATCGAATCGGTGTAGTTTTTAGTAGCAAAGAACTGAAGTGTAAGCAATTGCTCCTCACCTGCCTTGAGTGAAAGGACTTTCTTGAAATCAACCACTTCAATATTCCCGGGAACCTTATAACTGATAGAAAGGTCTGTAGCATCTTTATTTCCCACATTGGTGACATTGACTGTCAATGTAACAGTCTTGCCGATCGCTACTTTATCGCTGGTGGTAATGAACTTATAGTCCATTATCAGGACCTTCGATTTTTCATCTTTAATCTCATCAAGGTAAGCGATCTCTATATGATCGATCATTATTGTTGAGTTATCTCCCACCTGGAATCCGAGGAGATTGCCGAAGAATGGTTCAAACGGCATTGAATGGATTAGCTTTTCATTAAGGAAGAAGTAATATTTATCCGATACTTTCCTCACTGTCAGCTTGTTGAATGCATACCTGTTAACGTCATCGGAAAGTGTGAAGGGGACGTAATCAGAGAATTTGCCGTCATATTTGTCGATGGTATAATGTCCTCCGCCGGTGAGAAGAAAATCGAATTGCCGTATCGGATTAACCGATTTACCCCACTGAAGGCCATATCCTTTATCCATTTGTCCTTCAACAAACCGCATTGAAGTTTCGATTTCAAAGTCGCGGTTCTGGTCAATTATAGCCGGAAGGAGATCTTCTTTCGATTTGGTTGTCAATGACTGGAAAACCAGGTGACCATCTTCAATGCTTTCCGACCAGCTGTTTTCCTCGATGCCTAGCAGCCAGTAATTATTGAACTTGCTGAAGTCATCCTGCAGGACGAACTGGGTTTTCAGCCCCTTGCTAAAGCTGTAATAAGCAGGGGTAGGTTTTTCCTGAGCCAAAATTGCAGCAG
>CAYNGW010000157.1:0-5407 GCA_964396955.1 uncultured Rikenellaceae bacterium
TCTTCCTGATTTTCCCAAACTTTTTAAGTCCTTCCTTCCAGGTTGCCCTGATCTGCTCTGCAGTCATGCCTTTCTGTATCTGTTCCCTGAGTGTTGGTCCGGCTGCAAGAGTGTCAAAATAAGAAGTAAAGAATTTGTCCTTTTCAGGGTAGCTATTATAAGCATCGATCATCCATCTGAGATTAATTCCGGGTGATGGCACCAGCTTGTCTTTTATTGCGTTGCGAAGATCCACTCCATAGCATTTCACTCCAAGGAGTGGCGGATTTGTTGAAGCTGGAACGCTTTCCGGTGTAAAGCTGAATCCTTTATCCGGGAATAATGGCGATCCGTATACCTGGAAAGGGAAAGGTGTTCCGCGGCCAAGGGTAATTCTTGTACCTTCAAAAAAACATATTGAGGGATAAAGATATACTGAAGTCTGGTTTGGAAGATTGGGAGACGGTATTACCGGGAGTTCATAAAAAATTTTATGAGTATAATTTTTACACTTAATCACGGTCAGATTACATTTAATGCCCTCCTTAAGCCAGCCTTCCCCGTTTATCATCTGAGCATATTCGCCAATTGTCATGCCATGGACAATGGGCACAGGATGCATGCCAACGAAAGAGCGGTATGCAGTATCTGCAATATTGCCGTCAAAATAGAATCCGTTAGGATCGGGCCTGTCCAGAACAATACATTTAATATTATTTTCCGCACAAGCTTCCATGACATAATGAAGGGTTGATATGTAGGTATAGAATCTTACGCCGACATCCTGTATATCAAATATAACAACATCAATTCCGAGGAGATCTTCCGGTGAAGGTTTCCGGCGATCGCCATAAAGGCTTTTAAGAGGGATCCCCGTTGCAGGATCCTTTCCATCCGGGATCAGGGCACCGTCGGCGGCCAGTTCCCTGTACCCGTGCTCGGGTGTAAAGATCACTTTTATGTCTGTCCCGATATTCAACAGATTATCAACGAGATGTGTTTTACCAACCAATGAGGTCTGGTTTGCCACAACTGCAACTGACTTGCCGTCAATAAGATGCCTGTACCGTTCTATCCGGCTTGCTCCCGGGATTGGATTTTTTTTGTTTGCGGATATTCCGGAAATGAATAACAGTAAAGCTGATATCACAATGAATAATCTTTTCATCAGATATTATTTTGTACAGTAAATCTAGTAAATTTGATTCCATTTTAAATATGAATTTACCATATTTCATAGCACAGCGTCTCATTAAAGGCCGGCGGGAAGGGACATCCTTTTCACGGCCGATAAATGTTATAGCAATAATTGGAATTGCTGTGGGACTGGCTGTCATGATCCTTGCCGTAGCTATTCTTACAGGTTTTAAGCAGCAGATCAGGGAGAAAATTGTAGGTTTCGGTTCAAATATCCAGATCGTGAATTTCGATTCAAATCTCTCCTTTGAAACCGCACCGATTCACGAAGGTCAGGAATTCATTGAAAGAATAAGGAAAACGCCGGGAATCAGCCATGTACAGGTATTTGCAACAAAGGCCGGGATAATCAGAACGGAAGAAGATTTCCAGGGTGTCATCCTCAAAGGAGTAGGAAGCGATTTTGACTGGAGCTATTTCAGCAGCAATATGACAGACGGGACGGTTTTTACTGTCACTGACACTGCACGCACCGACAAGGTGATCATTTCAAAAAAAATCTCCGACATGCTCAGGCTTAAGACCGGTGATTCCTTCGCAATGCATTTTGTACAGGATCCTCCCCGGATGAGAAAATTCACAGTAAACGGTATTTATGAGACCAGCCTTGAGGAGTTTGACAAGATTTATGTCTTCTGCGATATCGGCCATATAAAACGGCTGAACGGATGGGAAGATGACCAGATCAGCGGATTTGAAATATTCATCAAGGATTTTGACAGGCTCGACGAAATGACTATGGCCGTAAGGGATGCTATCGGTTACCGGCTTATGGAAGATGAGGAACAGTTCAAAGTGACCAATATCAGGATGAAGTATCCGCAGATCTTTGACTGGCTCAGTTTCCAGGATATCAATGTGATTATCATTATTCTCCTGATGCTTGTGGTTGCAGGATTCAATATGATCTCCGGCCTGCTCATACTGATCCTCGAAAAAACCAACATGATCGGAATTTTGAAAGCTCTTGGTTCTGATGATATTACGATACGCAGGGTATTTCTTTACCAGGCAGCTTATCTTATCGGCAAGGGATTGCTCTGGGGCAACCTGATCGGCATCGGTCTTGCATTACTGCAGTTAAAGACGGGACTGATCACTCTTGATCCTTCATCCTATTATATCAAAACCGTTCCTGTAAATCTTGATATTGCTCATATCCTGCTGCTGAATGCAGGCACCATGGCAGCGATACTTTTCATGCTCCTGGTTCCTTCAAAGCTCATAAGCAGGATTACTCCGGTAAAAGCAATAAGATACGACTAGAATACCGGGAAATTGATTTCAGATTTTTTCCGTTTGCCCTCTTATTTATAATTCTGGCTGACCGGCTCAGGGATGAAGTTCTTGTAGTGTTCAAATCTGTCCAGGATCTCCGAGACAAAATTAATTGACTCCGTACCCCTGAAGTAACCGTTTTTTACAACAGTATCATTATAGTACCGGGGATCGGATTTCTTCTGAAGCCATACCGCAACATTGCCATCCCATACCTGGGGATCCATGCCATGCTTATCTGCAAGTCTCATGGCGTCAAGAATGTGTCCGGGACCCGCATTGTATGAAGCAAGGATGAATTTTATCCTTTCCCGCTCATCCTTTATCCTCGGATCAAATATTGAATGAAGCTGGTCTATGTATATTGTACCCGCCCTGATATTGTTTGAGGGTGAGGAGGTGATATCTATCCCCAGGCTCTTTCCCGTAACAGGCATAACCTGCATCAGCCCATAGGCACCGGCCCATGATCTGACATCCGGGTCAAAACGTGATTCCTGGTATATCAGTGATGCCAGCAAACGCCAGTCCCAGTTAATATTACTGCTTGCAGATTTTATGATATCGTCCCATGGGGATATTTTACCTGTATTCAGTGCATAATAATCGCTCTTTATTATACTGCTTGACCTCTCGTTCTTAAAGTATTTAGCATACAGGAAAGCATAGGAATCTGTCTTTTTATAGGCAGTGAGCCAGCGATTGAGTTCACTTAAGAGCATTTCGGAGTTTTCCTTCCTCAATCCCCAGCTGATGTTCTGCGGAAAGCTTACAGGAGTATTTATGTCAATATCAGGGTAATAAGTTGAATTTACCAGTGCAACATTCTCATCTACCACGGCATATTGAATTTCACCCCTGGCAACATTCTGAATAAGCTGTTCGGCTTCATAGGGTACTTCAATTATATAAATTGAATCGCCAATTTCGCCCGCCAGCGACTTAAGGCGTTCTGAATGCGAAGAACCTTCCTGAACAAAAACAGTCATATGAGCCATATCGAGCTGGTTTCTTATCAGATTTCTGTCCAGTTCATCCAATGTCATATAGCGCCAATGGCGCGGTTTACGCTGCACAAGAACCTGCCTTGTCTCATAAATAGGGATTGAAAAAAGGATATCATTCTTGCGTGATGAATTTACAGTCAGGCTGATAGCCAGGAGGTCAGCTTTGCCGGAGTTCAGAAAATCAAACGCATGTTCAAGATGATTCTCCGTATTCATTTCAAGATCAACTCCGAGATGATCGGTGAAAGCCGTAAGCAGTTCATAGTGAAACCCCATCGGTTCTCCCCTGTAAATGAAATAATTTGTTGAATTAAAATCTGTAACTGCTATTAGTCTGCCTCTGCTCCGGATTGAGTCAAGATCAAAGGAAACAGTATCATTTTTAAGGGAAGTGTCCGGTGTTTTGCTACAGGAAGTGAAAAATACTCCCAGGTATATAAAGAGAATAATTATATTTCTTACCAAAGATGCTGAATTAGTTAAACATATTCCCAATCAAAAAATTGGGTGCAAAGATACAACAATTTTTTAATTATAAAACGTCCAGGCTAATCCATATCGTAACATCCTGATATTCATTGGATAAGAAGGTATAAAAAAATAATTATTGCCCATTAATCCTGAATTGACATGATCCACCATAATGAAAATCCGCGTTCTTTTAATCTTCAGGTTAAGAAAAACATTAATAAAAGGATAATTTCCTGTCTTTTCCTGATCTTGCCTGTAGAACCTGCCCGTTGCGGGCATATATGAATATGGATAATATAAAGTATGGTATACGGCATCAGCCCCCAGCTGTGTGGAAAGTCTGCCATTGGTTTGTTTGAACCTGAACTGATGTTCAAAGAATCCTGTGGCACGGATCGTGGCCAGAGGAAGGTCGAGAATATCCGTATTGCTGCTTTTCTGAACAATCACATCTCCTGCAAGATGGAATTTCCAGATCCTGAATTCTTTGCTTGCCGTCAGTGCTGCTACTGATAATCCTCCTGCATTTTGAGAAGGAAGCGTTAAAGTATCGAAATCTGTATAGTTATCGATAATGGCATAGTTCAGCTTCACTTCAGCCTTGAGAGCAGGGTAAATAAAACCTGTTCCAAGATCAATTCTGAATTCCTTCTTTAAATTATTGCTCCATTCAAAATGATTTCCTCCCCATTGTTCGTACCAGAATGATGGCTGCCGGTTAACAATACTCCCGTTCATCAGCAACGATGCAGTCCCCTTTTCCCATCCGAATGTTTTTATGATCTCCCCGTTCAGGTTGAAGTCGCCTGCACGGTAACCGGTCAGGAAGAGTTCTCCATTCGCATTCCAGCTGAATTTTCCTCCAATATTATTATACAACCGGCCGATCAATACATTGTTGCTTTTATTCCATCTGGCAGTATCTGCAAAAGTGGTGTCATGCGTGGGAATGATCTGGCTGTAACGGAATAGTTCATTTCTTAAGCCCACACCTCCTCCAAGCCTGAATTTCCGTGCTTCATCCGTTGTGAAATCAAACCTTATTGTATTTTTCAGATCGCGGGAATAAAGCGAATCAAATGTCACTGAGTTGCTTATGTAAAGTGAATCATAAAAGCCTGATCCCGGGTAATTGTCAGAATAGGTTCTTTTATTATTTTCCCAGATCAGGATATGGGAGAAAGTGCCGCTGAGACCAGGAAATCCTTTCTTTTCCCGGGCGGTACTGTCAGTCTTGTCAGATTGCCCTCCAATGGTATAGCGCTGAACAACAAGGATATTCTGGTTCTTAAGTATGTTTTTTGCCATATTCAGGCTTCCGAGATTTACAGGTATATCGCGGGTATCAGTCTGAACCAGATCTGCTGTTCCGGTTATTCCTCCATTTTCATACGATATAATGCTATTGATCCCTGCTGCAAAATAAGCCTTGTATTTTGGCCCGGTGTATGATGAATAAAAAGTAAAAGTCTTGT
>CAYNGW010000158.1:0-5397 GCA_964396955.1 uncultured Rikenellaceae bacterium
AAAGGAGGCCTTTTGACAGCCTCTTTAATTAGCTGGTTGTTCGGTTTTCGCAGCGTACTACATCACCGCAAGTCTCTTGTAGGAGTTGTACCTCCATTTTGAATTTTCCTCTGCAGCCTTGAAGAGAACTTCGGCCTCGCCGGGGAACGATTTTACAAGCGATGTATAACGGACTTCCGAATTCAGGAATGCCTGGAATTTACTCCAGTCGGGTTCCTTTGAATCGAGTGTGAATGGATTCTTTCCTTCAGCTTCAAGCCTGGGATTATACCTGTAGAGATGCCAGTAACCGGCTTCAACAGCTGCTTTTTCCTGAGCCTGGGTTTTTCCCATTCCATCCCTTAGGCCATGGTTGATACATGGCGCATAAGCTATTATGAGTGAAGGTCCGGGGAAAGCTTCAGCTTCTTTTATTGCCTTGAGGTATTGTGCATTGCTTGCACCCATTGCCACCTGGGCAACATAGACGTAACCGTAGCTCATTGCCATCTGGCCAAGATCCTTTTTGCGGATCTTCTTGCCTGATGCGGCAAACTTGGCGACAGCTCCTGCAGGCGTTGATTTGGATGCCTGACCTCCTGTATTTGAATATACTTCTGTATCGAGAACAAGAACATTTACATCCTCTCCTGATGCAAGAACATGGTCGAGACCACCATAACCTATGTCATATGCCCAGCCGTCACCGCCAAATATCCAGTGTGATCTCTTGACAAGATATTGTTTCAGGCTCAGTATCTCTTTAGCCACTTCCGATTTATCCTTCTCACAGGCTGCAATCACTTTTGCTGAAGCTGTTTTTGAAGCTTCGGCATTCTTCATCCCTGCCAGCCATTCATCAAATGCAGCTTTGGTATCGGTGTTTACCGAAGCGCCGGATTCCTTCATCCTTAAAGCAATCCTATCCCTGAGCTTGTTGGATCCCAGTGAAATACCGAGTCCGTATTCAGCGTTGTCTTCGAACAATGAATTTGCCCATGCCACACCGTGACCGGTCTTGTTATAGGTATAGGGAGTGGAAGGAGCGGAGCCCCCGTAAATTGACGAACATCCTGTTGCGTTTGCTACTATCATCCTGTCGCCGAAGAGCTGGGTGATTGCCTTGATATACGGAGTCTCACCGCAACCGGCACAGGCACCTGAGAATTCAAACAATGGTTGTGAGAACTGACTGTTCTTGACATTAACGAATTTATCAACGATTGTATCCTTGTACCCGACTTTCTCATGCATATAAGTCCAGCGCTCACCCTCGGTAAGCTGAGTTTCAAAAGGCTTCATTATCAGGGCCTTGTTCTTTGACGGACATACATCGGTACAGTTGCTGCAGCCTGTACAGTCATAAACGCTAACCTGTATTTTGAACCGGTATTGCTTGAGGACCCCGGGTATACCCTGGATAGTCTTTGTTCCTGCAGGAGCTTTTGCGGCCTCTTCCTCTGTGAGCAGGAAGGGACGAATGACTGCATGGGGACAAACAAAGGAGCACTGGTTGCATTGTATGCATTCATCTGGCTGCCATTCGGGAACATTAACCGCAATACCTCTCTTTTCATAGGCTGTTGTCCCTGACGGGAACGTGCCATCTTCCCTTCCAACGAATGCGCTGACCGGAAGATCATCACCCTTCATTTTGTTGATAGGTTCCATGACGTTACGGATGAATTCCGGGATATCGCGTGTATCCTTTTGCTTTTCAGCTTTTATGCCTGCCCATTCAGCAGGTACGTCAACCTTCACAACCTCAGTGCCTTTATCAATAGCCGCGTAGTTCATATTAACAACATTCTCGCCTTTTCTCCCGTAAGTCTTATAGATAGCCTTTTTCATTTCTGATTCTGCCTTCTCATACGGAATTATATTTGCGAGCTTGAAGAATGCAGCCTGCATAATGGTGTTGGTTCTTGTGCCAAGTCCTATCTCTTCAGCAATGGCCGTTGCATTTATTATGTAGACGTTGATCTTGTTTTCAGCAAGATATTTCTTCATATGATCAGGAAGACGCTTTTTTGTTTCTTCAGCATCCCATATTGAGTTGAGAAGGAATGTACCGCCTTTTTTCAAGCCTTTCAACATATCATATTTATCCAGATACGATGGAACATGGCATGCAACAAAGTCAGGGGTGTTTACCAGGTACGGCGAGCGGATCGGCTTATCACCAAAGCGCAGGTGTGAAGTGGTTATACCTCCTGATTTTTTTGAATCGTAGGCAAAATATGCCTGGCAGTATTTATCAGTCGTATCGCCGATGATCTTTATAGAGTTTTTATTTGCGCCAACGGTTCCGTCAGATCCTAATCCGTAGAATTTCGCTGAATGTGTACCAGGAAGAGCGACATGTATTTCAGGGAGTACAGGAAGCGAAGTAAATGTCACATCGTCAACTATACTGATAGTGAACTGATTTTTCGGTTCTTTCAGTTTCATATTCTCAAAAACCGAAAGTACATGACTGGGGGTTGTATCTTTTGAGCTTAGTCCGTATCGTCCACCGAGTATTAATGGTTTTTCGGATCTGTCATAGAAAATCTCTTTAATATCAAGATATAAGGGTTCACCGGGTGCTCCGGGTTCTTTTGTCCTATCGAGAACGGAGATCTTCTTAACCGATTTCGGATATACGTTAAAGAAATACTTTGAGGAGAAGGGACGATATAGATGAACCGTTAAAAGGCCGACCTTTTCTCCCTTAGCTCTCAGGTAATCAATAACTTCCTTGGTAGTATCAGTAATTGATCCCATGGCAACTATGATATTCTCAGCATCGGGTGCGCCGTAATAGGTAAAGGGTTTGTACTCCCTGCCCGTCAGCTTTGATATTTCGGCCATGTATGAGTTGACGATATCAGGAACAGGTTCATAGAACTTGTTTACTGCTTCTTTTGCCTGGAAGAAAATATCCGGATTCTGTGCTGTACCCCTTGTAACGGGATGTTCAGGACTTAGTGCATTGTCGCGGAATCTTTTCAGTGCATCCCAGTCGAGCATTTTCTTCATGTCATCCATCTCAATCATTTCGATTTTCTGGACCTCAGCTGATGAGCGGAATCCGTCAAAGAAATGAAGGAACGGGATCCTTGATTTTATTGCAGAGAGATGTGCAACACCAGCAATATCCATTATCTCCTGCACGCTGCCGCTTGCCAGCAGTGCAAATCCGGTCTGCCGTGTGGCATAGATATCGCTGTGATCACCGAAAATCGACAATGCATGCGCAGCCACGGTACGGGCACTCACATGGAAGACACCCGGAAGAAGCTCAGCTGCAATTTTATACATATTGGGGATCATAAGAAGCAATCCCTGGGAAGCTGTAAATGTTGTACAGAGCGCACCTGCCTGCAGAGCGCCGTGAACAGCTCCTGATGCACCTCCTTCGGATTGCATCTCCACAACCTGAACCTGTTCCCCGAAAATGTTCTTAAGTCCATTGGCTGACCATTCATCAACGAATTCGGCCATTGTTGATGATGGTGTGATCGGATATATGGCAGCAACTTCGCTGAACATATATGCAACGTGTGCAGCGGCCTGATTACCGTCGCATGTTATGAATTTTTTTGTTGCCATTGTAATAAGTTAAAATATGGTTTAGTGTTATTTTATTAACAGAATGCAAATTTACTAAAATTAGAAATCGGTTATCCTCCGTTCATTGATACAAGGAACTCCTCGTTTGATTTGGCCTGCATCAGCCTGTCACGGAGAAATTCCATAGCTTCCAGGGAGTTCATATCAGCAAGGTAATTGCGCAGTACCCATATCTTCTGCATAATGTTCTTATTCAGAAGAAGATCTTCGCGTCGGGTACTGGAAGCAGGGATATCGATAGACGGGAATATTCTCCTGTTCGAGAGTTTACGGTCGAGCTGCAGTTCCATGTTACCGGTTCCCTTGAATTCCTCAAAGATCACATCATCCATTTTTGATCCGGTTTCAGTGAGAGCTGTGGCAAGGATTGTCAGTGAACCTCCGTCTTCAATATTGCGTGCTGCCCCAAAGAACCTTTTAGGCTTGTGAAGGGCATTGGAATCAACTCCACCGGATAGTACCTTGCCAGAGGCAGGTGCTGTTGTGTTAAATGCCCTGGCGAGCCTTGTGATAGAATCGAGGAGTATCACTACATCATGTCCGCATTCAACCAGCCTCTTTGCTTTTTCAAGGACAATGTTGGCAACACGGCAGTGACGTTCAGCAGGCTCATCAAAAGTTGAGGCAATGACTTCAGCCTTAACGTTGCGGGCCATATCTGTCACTTCCTCAGGCCTTTCATCAATGAGAAGGATCATAAGATATACTTCAGGATGATATTTTGCTATGGCATTTGCAATCTCCTGGAGGAGGATTGTCTTACCGGTTTTAGGTTGGGCAACTATCAATCCACGCTGGCCTTTTCCGATAGGTGTGAACATATCAATTACCCTTACAGATAATGTTCCTTCGCCGGAGGAGCATAAGGTGAATTTCTCATTCGGGAAGAGAGGGGTGAGAAAATCAAAAGGAACCCTGTCCCTGATAAAATCGGGACTTCTTCCGTTGATCTCATCCACCTTGATAAGAGGAAAATATTTTTCACCTTCTTTAGGAGGACGTATGGTTCCCTTGATAGTATCGCCTGTTTTAAGGCCAAAGAGTTTGATCTGTGACTGTGATACATAAATGTCATCAGGTGAGTTCAGATAATTATAATCTGCTGATCTTAAGAAACCATAGCCATCAGGCATTATCTCAAGGACACCCGTGTTATAGATGATACCCTCAAATTCATAGGGTCTTTCTTTTTTCTCTTCCTTTTCCGGAACCGCTTCTGGTATTGTTTCAGGTACTGCTTCAGGAACGGCTTCAATTACAGGAGATTCTGCGATGACTTCCACGGGAGGTGGATCTTCGGGGGATTTTGTCCCATCAACGGGAACGTCAAAATTATTAACAGGGAGAGAATTATCCAGCGTATTTTCGGCTACTGGTTCAGGGATTTTTTCTTCAGGCTGTTCATTTTCCTGTTTGTCGGATATCATAGGCTTTTGTATTTTTTCTTCAGCTTTCGGACTGGTCATCCAGAAGGGGACTTTCCTTTCCTCTCCTGCCGGTTCGGTAATCTTAAAAAGATCAGGTTTCTCATCCGGCTTTTCCGTATTGGAGGAATCCTCTTTCTGGTCATCATTATGATCTCCGGGCCGTTTAAGATCGTCGGGTGAAACGGAAATAACCGATTCCGGCGGACGATTGAATACAGGCTTGTTTGTTCTTGGTCTTTTTCCCCGTCTGTGACCGGAATCTTGATCCTGGTTTACTCTTTTATCCGGCTTGCTGACCATGTTGTTTTCCTGCTTTCCGGTGATCTTTTGTTCAGTGGCCTCAATTGCCTGCTGATCAAGGATTTTATATACCAGG
>CAYNGW010000159.1:0-5391 GCA_964396955.1 uncultured Rikenellaceae bacterium
TTGGGTGACAGTTTCTTCTCATCATCCCCTGCTGTCAGTGTTCTGAGCTTTGCATTAAAAACGAACTTGCCTATTTCATAAATATCCTTTGTTCCGCTTTGAAGATCACGGCGCGCAACTATTGCCCGTATTTTAGCCAGAAGAATATCGGTGTCAAAAGGTTTGGTAACATAATCATCTCCACCTGCTCCGTAACCCCTCAATACATCCTCCTTAAGTTTTTTTGCCGTAAGGAATATGATCGGTATGGAATTGTTGATCTGACGTATCTCATTTGCGATAGTGAATCCGTCAACATGCGGCAGCATCACATCCAGGATGCAGATATCAAACATTCCTTTCCTGAAATGGTCAACAGCATATTTTCCGTCATCAATCCAGTCAACAGAAAAATCATTTATCTCAAGATATGATTTAAGGACTGATCCGAAGCTCAGATCATCCTCTACAAGAAATATCTTAACAGGCTTCATGTTCATTTTCCATTCTCCCGGTTAAATGGTAAAAATACATCGAAACGGCTTCCCTTACCCGGCTCGCTGTTAACTTTTATTTCCCCTTTATGGGCATCAACGATAGCCAGGGCATAATTCAATCCGAGGCCAAAGCCTTTTACATCATGCACATTGCCGGAAGTTTGACGGTAAAACCTGTCAAAAATCCGGTGTTGCACGCTTTTGCTCATCCCTATTCCCTTATCAATAACAGATAAGATAATACCCTTTTCATTATTTCTTGTCCCAATGAGAATTTCAGGCGGACTTTCCGAATATTTAATAGCATTATCCAGAAGGTTATTTACAAGATTGACCAGGTGATCATTGTCTCCATAAATAACTGGTTGAGACGCATTTAGATTGAGATTAATGGTCCCGTTTCTTTGTAACAGCAATATCTCAATGGTATCGACTGCACGCTCAATGACAGAATGAAGCGAGAGGCTTTCGAACTTAAATTCCATCTCCTTCTTATCGAGCGATGCAATCTGCAGGATTGTCTCAACCTTCTTATCCATCCTGCTGTTTTCCTTTTTTATCAGGCTGATGAAATGCCTTACACTGGATTCATCATTTATCACCCTGGGATTGGTAATGGTATCTGCAGCAAGAGAAATTGTGGCTATCGGGGTTTTGAACTCATGAGTCATGTTGTTGAGGAAATCCGATTTCATCTCCGAGATTTTTTTCTGACGGATAATGAAAAAGAGGCTCAGTGCAAAAGTTGCTAAAATTATAAGTGAGAAAAGAAGCGATCCGCCGAGTATCCATGCCATAGATCCCAGGATGTAATTGGTACGTTCCGGGAAAACCACTGACAGGATAAGATCCCGGCGGATAATATTATCAGGGAATAACCTCACCATATAATTGCTTTTCAGAAAATCATTTTTGTTCGATTTCCTGAAAGTACCTTCAGTTACGACACCGTTCTTAATAACAGCAAATTCGAATGGCGTCTGGATGCCGGAGAACATGAGCGATCGTTTCAAATTAAACTCAATTGTCTGGTTGTCAAGCTCCATGGTCTTTTCCCAATTGTACATCTCAGAGATCATCTGATCGGTCATATCCTGCAACTCATCCTGTCTCTTCCTTACCCAATCGATGAATTCCTGCTGTCTTATATATACTGTTCCTGATTTTTGACCGGCATTATCTCCGCTTCTTACAATGGTCATCTTTCCGGGATCATCAGAGGATCTCATAATAAAGGTACCTGAATCAGAGGTAATTGTAGTATCATGAGTTATGATAACCGGGTTTCCCCCCGGATTTTGTGTAACTGACTGGTTTGTGATCCTGACACTAAAGCTACCATCACCACCGGCAGAATAGCTTTCAATATTCACGTAACCGGAACCGGAGTCTGTTGGATTTTCTGCTTCCAAAGGACCCTTCAGAATATAATCATTGAAGAAGCTCATTTTCTGTGATGATTCTATCGACCTTGCAGCATCCCTTATGCTTGCTATTACAATTGCATTGAAGCTTTCGTTCCTGATCCCAACCGCATTCCTTATCCATATTATCTGAACCCAGATGATCCCGATAATCGAAAACAGCATCATGAAG
This sequence comes from uncultured Rikenellaceae bacterium, assembly GCA_964396955.1. Taxonomy (GTDB): domain Bacteria; phylum Bacteroidota; class Bacteroidia; order Bacteroidales; family VadinHA17; genus LD21. The sequence goes on from CAYNGW010000159.1 coordinate 2,073, forward strand.
ATGAGCCCTATGAATTTATTTCTGCTCATGGCACAAATTTAACTTATCGTACCAGAATCAGTATCTGTTTTAACTTTTCATTAACTCTTATTAACCCGAAATTAACGGTATAATGCTGTCAATGAAGTAATTTTGATCAGGCTTTCATGTTCATTCCCGAAAATGAGTCAGGGTTTTTCCGGCTCATTTTCTTTTTTATAGGCTACATATACTCACCCCCAACCCCCTCTCTACTTCGTAAAGAGGGGGCTTAAAATGTTGTAAATTAATTACTTACCCCCTCCTTGCGTCAGCAGGGAGGGGGACAAAGGGGGTGGGTGCGTGAGATTCAGAGAGGGGGACAAAGGGGGTGGGTGCGTGAGATTCAGAGAGGTGGACTAAGGGGGTGGGTACGTGAGACTCAGAGAGGTGGACTAAGGGGGTGGGTACGTGAGACTCAGCGGGCATAATGAAACTTATCCCAAATATCGCCTTCCGGAAAAGGTGCAGTGATGACCATTGGTTCCTTTTTTACCGGGTGAATAAATTCCAGCCTTCTCGCCATGAGGCTGATACTTCCATCCTTATTTGATCTCGGGTATCCGTATTTCAGGTCACCTTTAATCGGGCATCCGATCTTTGCCAGCTGAGCCCTTATCTGGTGGTGCCTCCCTGTATGAAGTTCTACTTCAAGCAGATAATAACGATCCGATCGTCCGGCAATAGTATATGTCAGGCTTGCCTCCCTGGATCCTTTCACCTCGGTATCATAAACGTATGTCTTGTTCTGTTTTTCGTTTTTCTTCAGGAAATGAGTAATAGTCCCCTTTTCTTCAGGAGGTCTCTCCTTTATAATTGCCAGGTAGAATTTCCTTACCTGGCCGCTCCTGAACATTTCATTCAGCCTTTCAAGTGCCTTGCTCGTACGAGCATATAATATGACACCGCTTACAGGACGGTCAAGCCTGTGAATAATGCCAAGGAAGACATCTCCCGGCTTATTGTACTTTTCAGCAATGTATTTTTTTATTTCAGAATCAAGAGAGGTATCTCCTGTCTTGTCGCCTTGCGAGAGGTCGGAAGCTCTTTTATTTACGGCAATGATATGGTTGTCCTGGTAGAGTATTTCGGGCATGACTAATACTGTTCCTTTTCATTCGGGAACTGCAGTGTTCTCACATCATTGATATAGTTTTGCACAGCGCCCTTGATTTCTGCATAAAGGTTATGATATCTCCGGAGGAACCTTGGCGAGAACTCCTGGGTGATACCCAGCATATCATGAAGAACAAGCACCTGTCCGTCGGTTTTTGGACCCGCCCCTATACCTATTGTGGGTATCCTGAGGCTGTTGGTTACCTCTTCTGCCAGTTTTGCAGGTATTTTTTCAAGCACAATTGCAAAACAGCCTATCCTCTCAAGGAGTTTTGCATCATCCATAAGCCGGCGGGCTTCTTCTTCCTCTTTTGCCCTGACCACATAAGTGCCAAACTTGTGGATAGCCTGGGGAGTAAGACCGAGGTGCCCCATTACGGGGATTCCCGCTGAAAGGATCCTCTCAATTGATTCCTCAACCTGCTGACCTCCTTCAAGCTTGACTGCAGATGCGCCAGTCTCTTTCATAATCCTTATTGATGAAGCCAGCGCTTCCTTTGAATTTCCCTGGTATGTTCCAAAAGGAAGATCAACAACCACCAGGGCTCTTTTCACCGCCCTGACAACAGAGGCAGCATGATAGATCATGTTATCAAGGGTAATCGGCAGGGTGGTATCAAAACCTGCCATTACATTTGATGCCGAATCGCCAACCAGTACTACATCAATTTCCGCTTCATCAAGTATCCTGGCTATGGAATAATCGTAGGCGGTAAGCATTGCAATCTTCTCGCCCTTCAGCTTCATCTCATTAAGTACATGAGTAGTAACCTTTTTTACAGATTTATGTATAGGCATAATCCCAACCATTTAATTAACAGCTCACAAAGTTACTAATTTCTTTTATTATGGCATTTTGAGCAGGTGACACTGTCGTTTTGTCATAAAATTCAAATGGCATAAGGATTGCAGAGTAGATATATCAATTTTGAAATTTCATAAAACATAATAAAATGGGAAAAATTATTGGTATAGATCTGGGAACTACAAATTCATGCGTTGCTGTAATGGAAGGCAATGAACCTGTGGTGATCCCCAACAGCGAGGGTAAGAGAACCACCCCTTCAATTGTGGCATTTGTTGAGAAAGGCGAGCGAAAAGTAGGCGATCCTGCCAAACGTCAGGCAATTACCAACGCAAGAAATACTGTATACTCGATCAAGCGGTTCATGGGTGAGACATACGACAAGCTGAATAAGGAGATTAAAAGAGTAACATATACTGTAGTCAAAGGTGATAATAATACTCCAAGGGTAAAAATTGAAAACAGGCTCTATTCGCCCCAGGAGATTTCTGCAATGGTGCTTCAGAAAATGAAGAAGACAGCAGAAGATTATCTGGGACAGGAAGTCACTGATGCTGTCATTACAGTACCGGCATATTTCAGCGACTCACAGCGCCAGGCAACCAAGGAAGCAGGTGAGATCGCCGGATTGAACGTAAAGAGGATAATTAACGAGCCGACAGCTGCATCGCTTGCCTACGGTCTCGACAAAAAGTCGCAGGATCTTAAGATCGCAGTCTTTGACCTTGGAGGCGGCACATTTGATATTTCAATTCTTGAGCTTGGCGATGGTGTATTTGAGGTCAAATCAACAAACGGTGATACACACCTGGGGGGAGACGATTTTGACCATCTGATCATTGACTGGCTGGCTGAAGAGTTCCTGAAGGATGAAGGAATTGATCTGAGAAAAGATCCCATGGCTATGCAGCGCCTGAAAGAGGCAGCTGAAAAAGCTAAAATTGAGCTCTCGAGCACAACTTCAACAGAGATCAACCTCCCGTATATCATGCCGGTTGACGGTATTCCAAAACACCTGGTAAAAACACTCACACGCGCACAGTTTGAAAAAATATGTGACAAGCTTTTCCAGTCATGTGTTGAACCCTGCCAGAAAGCACTTAATGATTCAGGATATAAGGTTTCTGACATTGACGAGGTTCTGCTTGTGGGCGGTTCAACCCGTATACCTGCAGTACAGCAGCTTGTTGAGAAATTCTTTAACAAGGCACCTTCAAAAGGAGTTAATCCCGATGAAGTTGTTGCAGTTGGTGCAGCCATACAGGGTGGTGTCCTTACAGGAGAGGTCAAGGATGTTCTGCTTCTTGATGTAACTCCATTGTCACTGGGAATTGAAACAATGGGCGGTGTAATGACAAAACTGATTGAATCAAACACTAC
>CAYNGW010000160.1:0-5372 GCA_964396955.1 uncultured Rikenellaceae bacterium
ATTTTCTTTAATTCTGATTCATTGTAAGTTCTTATGTTTGAATCAGTTCTGTCAGGTTCAAGTATATGGTACCGTTTTTCCCAAATCCTTATCGTATGGGCTTTTATTCCTGAGAAGTTCTCAAGATCCCTGATTGAAAAGACACTGTTTCCTTCTTCCATGGCTAATAAAATAAATAATATCAAGACCTCTAATGGTTCCCAGAACAATAAACAACCTGTCCGCAGTATTGTTTATCCTAATACAGTCGAAAACAAACATAAAATCATCCTATACTGCGGATATTTCCCCCGAAAATCCGCTGCAAAAATGTGAAAAGAACATTTATTCGGATTGTTCAATCATTATTTTTTTCACTACTCTCACATTATCACTGAAGATGATCGTCACCAGATACATCCCCCGTTGCGGATTATCAAGAACGATCTTTATGAAAGTCTGAGGATTGTTATACTGAGCTCTGAAAATATCCTGACCGATAATATTGGTGATCTTTACAAATGAGATCTCCTTGTCGCTTTTTATTGTAAAACGGTTTTCCCTTACTGGTACCGGATAAATGTTGATACTGACATCTGAAGCTTCAGCTGCAACATTTTTCTGAACAGTAGCTGAGGTAAAATTAACAGTATCCTTCTGTGCCTGAAGGCTGATGGTATAAATGACAAAAAAAACAAAGAGTAAACTCTTTTTCATAGATACCGTTTTATGATTTACATCAAAAATTGTGCTAAAGTTAATAAATTTTCAGTTAAAATGGCCAAGATGCTCTAAAGCCCGCTTCAGATCTTCAGGAGTGTCGACGCCAATACTTTCCCATTCTGTTAATGCGGTTCTGATCTTAAAGCCGTTTTCCAGCCATCTGTTCTGTTCAAGCGATTCAGCTTTTTCAAGGGGACTCACCGGCAGTTTTGTAATTCTTTTCAGCGCATCTGTACTGTAGGCATAGAGCCCGATATGCTTATAGAAAATATGTTTCTCCGACCATTCAGATAATTCAAAATCCCTTATAAACGGAATAGCTGCCCTGCTGAAATAAATTGCATTTCCTGCCGAATCAAGTATTACCTTCGGCTGGTTGGTATTGAAAATATCCTCACCGGGCGCTGTTTTCCTGATAAGTGTGGCAATTTCCACATTACTGTCGGAAAAACACGATTTCAGGAGATCTACCTGCCCGGGTTTGATAAAAGGCTCATCACCCTGGATATTTATCACAACATCAATCTTCCTGCCTGTCTGATCCATAATCATGTCCACAGCTTCGGCACAGCGGTCAGTACCGCTCAGATGACTGGGAGAGGTCATCACGGCTTTGCCTCCGAATTTCAGGACTTCATCAAAAATTCTTTTATCATCGGTGGCAACAAAGACAATGTCAACGGATTTCCTAACCTGATCATATACTCTCTGAACCATGGTTTTGTCACCGATCATAATAAGTGGTTTGCCAGGAAATCTTTTTGAGGCATAGCGTGCCGGTATAATGCCGGCAAATTGGTTACGTTTCATCCAGCGAATTTACGAAAAATGCATTTCCCAATGTTTTAAAAAAATCTTAAATTCGCACATTCGTTTTACAGTATATGAAAGATCTTCAAAATATTAAACAAAGATTTGGCATTATTGGTAATCATGAGGGACTTTACCGGGCGATAGATATTGCAGTCCAGGTTGCTCCCACAGATCTTTCAGTAATGATCACGGGCGAAAGCGGAACAGGCAAGGAGGTTTTTCCCCAGGTTATACACAACCACAGCGTCAGGAAACACGGACCATATATTGCAGTGAACTGCGGAGCTATTCCTGAGGGGACAATTGATTCAGAACTATTCGGACACGAAAAGGGCTCATTTACCGGTGCAACTGACAGCAGAAAAGGATATTTCGAAGTTGCAGACAAAGGCACCATCTTCCTTGATGAAGTTGCCGAATTGCCGCTTTCTACCCAGGTAAGGCTGCTGAGGGTGCTTGAATCAGGTGAGTTTATCAGGGTTGGCTCATCGAAAGTCCAGAAAACAAATGTCAGGGTGATCGCTGCCAGCAATATGGATTTATCGGGCGCTATTGATCATGGACGGTTCAGGGAAGATCTTTATTACAGGCTGAATACCGTCCCGATCAGGATACCAGCCCTCAGGGACAGGGGTGATGATATCTTCCTGCTGTTCAGGAAATTTGCTGTAGATTTTGCAGAAAAATACAGGATGCCGGCAATCAGACTTGAACCCGATGCAAGAAACATACTGATGAATTATTCCTGGCCGGGTAATGTCAGGCAGCTGAAAAATATTACTGAGCAGATTTCTATAATTGAAAGGACGAGGGAGATAAAAGCCTCCGTGCTTAAAGCTTATCTGCCTGATTATGATGGAGTAAAACTGCCGGCAGTCATAAAAAGAGACGATGAAAAATCATTTTCATCCGAGAGGGAGATTTTATATAAGATCCTTTTCGATATGAAGAGTGATATGAACGATCTCAAAAAACTGGTCTATGATCTTATACAGCACGGTGAAACAGACGTTACCATTGATGAGTCAAATTCAAGGGTTATGAAGAATCTCTTCAGGGATACGGCAGAGAGGAGCAAGGCAAACCTGCAGGATGACTCTTCAGATGAATTTTCAGCTCACAAGGGAAGAGACGATATCCAGGATACGGAAGAGATAGTTGAAGAGTCTTTGTCGCTTGCTGACAAGGAAGTTGAAATGATAAAAAAAGCTCTTGAAAAATTCAGCGGCAAACGTAAGCTGGCAGCTCATGAGCTGGGTATCTCCGAAAGAACTCTGTACCGTAAAATCAAAGAGTATGGAATTGAAATGTAAAAAAATAAATATACCGGCAGCTTGTATAATGCTGGTTTTTCTCCTGACCGGAGGAATTCTCATGCTTAATGGATGTAAGATCAGCTACTCAATGACCGGCGCCCGCATATCCCCGGAGGTGAAAACATTGAGTATTCAGTATTTCCAGAACAGAGCAGATTTAGTACAGCCTGGTCTTAGCCAGTATCTTACTGATGCCCTGATTGATAAGTGCAAGGCGCAGACGAATCTTGGTCTGATAAACAGTCTGGGAGATGTGAATTTTGAAGGCGAGATCACAGGTTATAATACAAGTCCCCTGACAGTTGCCGCCGATGCACAGGCGGCCACAAACAGGTTTACCATCACGGTGAAGGTCAAATTCACCAATATCGTGGAACCGGATTTAAGCTATGAGCAAACCTTCTCGCGTTATGAGGACTATGACAGCAGTATCGACCTGGCACAGGTTGAGAAGGAGCTCTCGGATAAGATTGTTGAACTACTGATTGAGGATATTTTCAATAAGGCTTTTGTAACCTGGTAACAAACATGAACAGGAACGATTTTCTGAGAATGATTGAGAATTCTGGTCCTGCCGACCGCCAGATGATCGGTGAGGTCAGCGAGCTTATTGATATTTTCCCTTATTTTCAGAGCGCATATATGCTTCTGCTCAAAGGACTGAGGAATACATCTGATGTAAGGTTCGAAAATCAGCTCAGGATCTCTGCCATGCATATTGCTGACCGTGAAGTATTGTATTATTTCCTGAAAAAAGAGAACGTGATTCAGGATAAGAAGGAAGAAACCATTCAGACTCAGGTCTCATCCATAAATGTTACTGAGGACAGTCAGCAGGTGGTTATCGAACTTGGAAAGAATAGTGAGGATCTGATAAATGAAATAGAAAAGAGCTTCGATGAGGAAAAACCCGTAGAGACTCCGTCAGACGGGACAAAGAGTGCAGAAAGATCTGTATTCATTCAATCGGATCCTGACAGCGGAGAATCAGTCGCAACCGTATTTGTCATTGATGAAGAATCCGGGACAGAAGAAGAGACGGTAATATTTATGGATCCGGGATTTTCAGCTCCGGCAGATAAGGATCTCCTTGAACTCGATGCTGAAGAGGAGATTACACCGTCAGAAGAGGCAAAAAAAGATGATCAGCAGTATGTGCAGGAAACGGACAACCTTAAGCAGATACAATCGGATCTGATCGATAAATTCATCCTGACCAATCCCAGGATTGAACCTGTAAAAGAAAAGTCGGAAACAACGCTGGCAGATATTTCGAAACCATTTATTGAGGAGAAGGGAGAATTTGTAACAGAAACGCTTGCACGAATTTATGCCAATCAGGGTTATTATTCCAGGGCAATTGATATTTATGAGAAATTATGTTTGAAATTTCCGGAAAAAAGCAGTTACTTTGCGTCTCAAATTGAAAAGGTGAAAGAATTATTAAAAAAGTGATCAGATGGGAATTTATGTTTTTGTTTCAGTAGTAATTATAATAGCCTGTGTTTTTCAGATACTTATTGTTCTTGTTCAGAATTCAAAAGGAGGCGGACTGGCTGCCAATTTTACATCAGTTGGACAAACAATGGGCATACGCAAGACAGCCGATTTTCTTGAAAAATCAACCTGGACAATCGCAGCTGCGATTTTAATTCTCTGTGTTGTTGCCACCGCTGCAATTCCGCGCGCTTCTGCTTCTGAACAATCCAGGATTCAAAGCCGGATTGATAATGCAATTGATCCCAACGCAATTCCCACGCTTCCGACAGCAATCCCCCCGGCAACTACTACTCCTTCAACAGGCCAGGAGCAACCGGAAAATTAAAACCTATGAATTGGCTATATATTAAAAGTGTCAGTTTGTCATATACTGACACTTTTTTTTTCGTTTATGGCATTTTTCGCGGTTTGGCACAAAATATGTTCAAAAGGGAATCATCACAACAAAACTAACTTTAAAACAAAATAGAAATGGCACAATTAAAAGGTAAAATTCTGGCAGGAAAGGTTCTTGTAAAACCTGATGAAGCTGAAGCTAAAACTGCCAGCGGAATAATTATTCCTGATTCCGCAAAAGAAAAACCCCGTCAGGGGAAAGTAATACTTGTAGGAGCAGCAAAAAAAGATGAGGACATGGAAGTCAAGAAAGGTGACATTGTCCTTTACGGAAAGTACTCCGGTCAGGAGCTGACCATTGATGGCGAAGACTATCTGCTTATTTCACAGTCAGATATTCTTTTCATAGCTTAATTAGAAACCAAATAAATCTATTCAATATGGCAAAAGAGATTAAGTATAATATTGAGGCACGCGCCCTTCTCAAAGAAGGAGTCGATCAGTTGGCTGATGCGGTCAAGGTGACCCTTGGCCCGAAAGGCCGTAATGTTGTCCTGGAGAAAAAATTCGGAGCTCCCCAGATCACAAAAGACGGCGTTACAGTTGCAAAGGATATCGAACTGTCAGATGCATATAAAAATATGGGTGCTCAGATGGTGAAAGAAGTTGCTTCTAAAACAGGTGAAATCGCTGGTGATGGAACGA
>CAYNGW010000161.1:0-5271 GCA_964396955.1 uncultured Rikenellaceae bacterium
TCTGAGAACGCATCCTTATAAAATTCCTTGTTTATATACGCTTTTGTCTGCGACATGTAAAACTCGCTTGCCGGAATGCCTGATGCTCCTGTAGGTATCACCGTAAGCGATTCATCCCAGTTTGCAGTATTGAAAATATGCCTTTCGGAAGCTCCGTGGTTTACAATAAATTCCGGTTCAAAAGAGTATACACTTACAGTGTGGTCGCTTCCTCCGACAGGATATTCATCTGAATTAAATCCAAACACTTTATCAAGAAGCGGTACTGCTGATCCCAGAGGATGTTCAATGATGATCTTATGAATATTACCCCATTCCCAGTTTGACTGGTCTTCTCCGAACTGAGCGGTAATTGATGCAACACAATCTTTAAAGCTTTTCATAATTATATCATCAAGAGTCTCCTTTTCCGGAGTACCAACATCATCAATCCACTCATCGGGTCCTGTTTTAAGAATTCTGTATATATAATAATCTTTTATTACATCGTAAGTATTTATTACCGACATGTAATTATCAAAAAGTTCCTGTAGTTCATCTGAGAGAATGTTCCTGATGAAACTTATCCTGAAGAATTCAAAGACCGAAGGTGCAACCAATTCTGCATTCATATCATAGTCCCATCCGGTAAAAGTCTTCAGTGCATCGGTTTCAGCTAATGTAAGGTCATCTTTTCTGTCATTCAATTTTAGTATGAAGGGGGTCATCAAAGCAGCATAATCAGAATGCTGGTCTGTTATCATTCTTTTAAAATCTTCCATATTGAAGATCTCCTTTTCATCCAGCATCTGCCTGATCCTGTTGATCCTGTAAGGAAGAGCAAAGGCTGAACTTATATAGTAGGGATACCCTTCGTCTGCCGTTTTATTATTCGCTGAAGAAACATAACCTTTTTCAGGATTAAAGCTGGATGGCAATTGTTCAAACGGGACATACCCTTTCCAATCCGATTCTTCGGTTTCACCATCCCGGATTAATGCCCCATTCCCTTTTCTTACTGGAATGCCGCCTCCGGTATAAAGCCCTATGTTTCCATCCACATCGGCATAAGCAAAGTTCTGGCTGACTGACCTGAATGTTTTAATAGCTGAACGGAAATCATCCCAACCGGAGGCTCTGTTCAGGAGGCAGACAGTCCGGAGTTCATCGCTGGCATCATATCCCGACCATCTCATACTCAGAGCTGCATCTTCTATTTTTCTGTATCCGGATACAATCGGCCCCCTGTGAGTGTACTTAATAATAACAGAATCCTTTAATCCACCTTTTATATTTATTATTTCTTTTTTCACCACCATATTTTTCCATTCTCCATTGAAAAAATACTGATTATCATTTTCAGGATTAATTTTTTCGGCAAAAAGGTCAACATCATCTACCATAAGATTTGTCACACCCCAGGCAATTTTCTCATTATGCCCGCAAACGATAAATGGCTGACCCGGGACAGCAACTCCTGTGACATTAAGTTTTCCGGGAATCACCTGATGCATCTGAAACCATATACCCGGAGAGCCAAAATCCAGATGCATGTCATTTGAAAGAATCGGCTTGCCTGTTTCGGTTCTTTTACCTGCAACAGCCCAGTTATTGCTTCCTGAAAATGAAATGACACCTAAGGCTTTTAATTTATCCATCGATGAAATGAAATTCCCGGCTTCTTTTAACAGAGTGTCATTTATTTTAAAATCAGGGAAAACAACCGGATTTTCAGTATTCCAGTCAGGAATAAGCTGAGCTGCCTTTTCAATCCCTAGTTTTTGCACCAGCCTGTAATAAAAAATTTCCTGTGTAAGATTATCCTTTGCCAGATCCCAACCCATATATCCGACAATATTGGCAATATCTTCAAGTTTCCATGGATCAGGTTTATAGCCAAGAATCCTGAATTCCGGAGGGAGTTTTTTCCCTGCATCTTTTATATAAGCATTTACACCATCAGCAAATGACTGCAGCCAGGATATAATTACAGGATCTTCATTGCTCAATACCAATTTTGATTTTGCCGTCATTTCAAGGCACCTGAGAAATTTATCTGTCTCTGCCATCGTTTCGCCCATAACTTCAGACAATCGTCCTGTTGTGGCCCGGCGGATAAGATCCATAAACCATAGTCTTTCCTGTGCCATTATATAGCCCACCGCAAGATAAAGGTCATGCTCATTCTCTGCATAAATATGAGGCATGCCTCTTTCGTCCCTGTAAACTGTAACCTCATTTTGAAGGCCTTTTACAGACAACTCACCCTTATAATCGGGAAGAGCACCTCTTTTGATACCATTGAGCAGGATCAATCCTGCAATCACTGCAACCAGGATCAGCACCAAAAGAGAAATCAGGATGGTTTTAAGAATTTTCATATTTCTGATATTTAATATCCGCTAATATACAATTTTAACAGAATTGTCAGCATCTGACACCTCTGAGCCCTGAAGTACAGTTCCTGCATATCTCTGTCATATAGCGGCCTGAAAGAATGCTTTTTCTGAATATCCTGTACTTCGGACCGTTCCAGATATCTCTGAACGTGTCTTCATTCAGGTCGCCCATAATATGATCGGCGTTCTTATCAAAACAGCAGGGGATCACCTTTCCGTCCCAGGTTATTACAGGATTGAACCACAGTCTGGCACATCTGTCGGGAAACGGATTCTTTATTGAGTATCCCCCGTTATTCTTTTCATATCTGGAGAACTTGCTCATCACGGGAATCCATGTTTCGACATTTTCCATACTGATTACCTGCATCGATTTAAGTCTGAGTGCAGCTTTCACTTCCCGAGCAAAACGTCTTGCAGAAGATATCTGATGCTCATTTCCCCGGTTAACAAGGAACTGAATTTCAAGCTTTAACGGTGATCCTGCTTTCTTATTTGCCTCAGAAACGTTTTTTATTCCATCTATGACTGTGTTAAGATCACCATTAATCCTGTACGCTGAATAGGTTTCCTGGTCCATGCCGTCAAGTGATACAACCAGCTTACCCAATCCTGATCTTACAATTTTTTCCGCATTCTCAACTGATAAAAAATGTCCGTTTGTTGATACTATCGTATTGATACTCAGGGATTTCTTCAAAAAGGAGAAAAACTGAGGGTGCAACATAGATTCTCCCTGGAAATTAAGCGTTGAATAATAAAGGTATGGTTTGAGTTCAGATATAATTCTGTCAAACAGCTTCATGTCCATAAATCCCTTTCTTCTTGTCATCAGTCCTGAACCGGTATTGCATTCGGGACAATTCAGGTTACAATGGTTCGTCAGTTCAATTCCGACAGCAGGAGGCAGTCCATAAACAACAGCCTTTCCCGTTATTGAGCTGTATAAGTATGAATATCCTGCAATTAATGTGTTAACTGGCTTGACGAATGACCTGGTCATTACCCTGAATATTGGAATGAAGTAAGATAGAAAATATTTTCAAGGAAAAACATAGGGTCTTGAGGTGTTGTCAAGGTCTTATCATTGAAAAAGAAAATAATTATAAATATTAGTGTATAACCAAATTAAAAATGCCATGAAAACACTTAGAAACATTTCGCTTTATGCAGTGGTTGTTCTGCTGGTTTTCTCATTTCAGACGGTATCAGGAGGTGATTCCGGCGGGAGGAAGAAAGCTGATCAGCAGGTTTACCTTACCCTCAAGGGGAAGATCGTGGATGCTGAAACAGGCATGCCGCTCGTCTTCGCAACCGTTTCCGTTTCCGAATCCAATGTTGCGGTTGTAACAAATATTGACGGGGAATTCACATTGAAAGTCGGGGAAAGCCTGGTTTCAAAGAACCTTGAGATCTCCTATCTGGGGTATAAGAACAAAGTTGTGCCCATAAGCTCCATGCGCGACAACGGTTACAAGAACATGATCCAGCTGGAAACTGCTCCGATCCCTATTAAGGAGATCATTGTCAAACCAATTGATCCGGATGACATTGTAGCAAAAGCCATAGGCAGGATCGGTAAAAACTATGAGTCTGTCCCTAATCTGATGACAGCATTTTACAGGGAAACAATCCGCAAGAACCGCACTTATGTTTCCATAGGTGAAGCAGTTGTTGAAATATTCAAAGCACCTTACGCCAATGATATCCGTTTTGACGGCACACGGATTTATAAGGGGAGGAAAAATGCGGATGTTGAAAAAGTAGATACCCTTCTGTTTAAGCTTCAGGGCGGTACTACAAGTGTGCTTCAGCTTGATATTGTAAAAAACACTGAGGCAATTCTTACATCAGAAGCAATGAAGTATTATGACTATTCACTCTCAAATGTCATTGAAATAGACGGGAAACCGCATTATGTAATAGATTTCGTGCAGAAACCCTCAGTTGATGAACCTCTTTTCATGGGAAGCCTCTATATTGAAATGGATTCATACGCTATTACTGAAGCCGAATTCGGTTTCAATCTTTCAGACAAGGAAGCTGCTTCCTCAATGTTCATCAGGAAGAAACCGCTTGGTGTTGAAGTTACTCCGGAAGTTGCATCTTACCGCACAAAGTACCGTGAACAGGACGGAAAATGGTATTTCGCATATTCCAGGGCTGAAGTAAAATTCAAAGTTGACTGGAAGAAGAAACTCTTCCATACCTACTATACTACAATGTCAGAAATAGCAGTTACCGATCGTACTGCCGAAGAAGTTATTAAATTTGCAGGAAAAGAGAAGGTGAAATATACAGATGTATTTACCGAAAAAGTCAGCGCATTTGTTGATCCTGAATTCTGGGGAGATTATAACGTAATTGAACCCGACCAAAGCATTGAATCAGCAATTCGCAGGCTTAGCAGAAAGCTGAAATTCAGCGACAGGGAAGATCTGTCAGAAAAGTAATTTTATGATCGGTGACAGTGAAATAATAAGGAGGATCCGTCAGGGTGATACAGGACAGTTTGAGTCACTTTTCAGATCCTCCTATGTTTCCCTGGTCCGTTATGCAAAAACTCTTGTTAAGGATCATGATACAGCCGAAGAAATAGTCCAGGAACTTTTCTTCAGGTTATGGCAGGATAAAGAAAAAATAAAAATTGAAAGTTCTTTGAATGGTTATCTCTTCAGGGCGGTTCACAACCGGTGCCTGCATTGGATTGAACATAGCAGGGTGGTTGAGAAACATGCTCAGGAGATGGCATACAAACAGACTGAAAACAATGAAAATCCATCAGAGATTATTCAATACAAAGAGCTTCAGTCAAAAATTGCAAAGATACTTGCCCGGCTGCCTGAAAGATGCGGCAGGATCTTTTGCATGAACAGGTTTGAAGGATTGAAAT
>CAYNGW010000162.1:0-5250 GCA_964396955.1 uncultured Rikenellaceae bacterium
TCAACAGGTTGTGCAGTTGATGCAACAGATACAATAAATGTCACGGTAAATACAAGACCCGCTCTTCCGGCAGTCGACAAAAGCGGCCCGACAACCTTTTGCCAGGGCTCGATTGTGGAGCTGAGCGTTACAGATAATACTGCATATACTTACCAGTGGGAAAACAATGGCGCGATAGTAACAGGTGCTACAACAAACACTTACACTGCTCAAAGCTCGGGAGTATATTCGCTGAAAATCTCAAATTCCGACGGTTGTTATATCAAAACCGAAAACGTTATTGTTAATACTTTAACAGCTCCCGGTGCACCTTTAATAATTGCCGGTGGAGATCTGGAATTCTGCGAGAGCGATTCTGTTTTACTGAGTGTTACAAACATTGACGGTTACAACTATCAATGGAAGCTCAATAATGGTGATATTGGTTCAAATTCCAGCCAGTACATTGCAAAAAATGGAGGAACATATAACCTGGTGGTATCAAATACCAGTGGCTGTTCAGCAACCTCCTCAAACATAGTCACTGTTACTGTTAACAGTATACCTACTGTAGGTGATCTCAGCCAGAGCGGCCCTGCATCTTTCTGTGAGGGCGACAGCGTGACACTCAGCTCTCCCTCTGTTACCGGATATTTGTACGCCTGGAGAAATGAATACGGACCTATCACAAACGCTGATTCAAACAGCTTTACAGCGAAATCCTCAGGAACCTATCAGCTTGATGTCTCAAATGCTTCCGGATGCAACGTCAGAACCTCTCCGGTACAGGTAACAGTAAAACAGATGCCTTATAAACTTGTTATTACCGCAGACAATTACCAGCCAGGGGATTGTATGGGAGAGACCCCCATAAAGCTGAATGTTGACCAGGAGGTTACAGGCTATAATTATCAATGGTACAGGGATGGCTTCAGGATTTCGGGAGCGACACTGTCGTATCTTGAAGATTTTCTTGAAGAAGGAGTTTACTCAGTTGAAGCTGAAAATAATGGGTGTATCGCAGAATCTGATACTCTGAATGTATATTTTGAGGATGCACCTGAAAAGCCGCAGATCTATGCTCAGGGGCCGGCAGTCTGGTACCTTGCATGCAGCGATAATACAACAGGCAGGTACAGGTGGTATTGCAATGGCATCCTCATTGAAGGGGCAGAGGATTATTATTATGTTGCCGGACGGAAGATGGGTGATTACAGGGTGAGTGTCGGAAACGCAAAAGGATGTTATACAATGAGTGATGTGGTCACAATCCCGACAGGTGCTACAGGAACTGAGGATAATGATCCGTTTGAAGGAATAAAGATATACCCGAATCCCACCAGCGGACTCTTCATTGTGGAGATCGAAAATGAAATTTTTGGTAATCTTTTCGTCAAAATTTTGAGCCAGAATGGGAAAGAATTATATAACTTTATATTCGAAAAGACTTCAGCTTATTTTTTGACTGAAATAAACCTGAACGGACAGCCTGAAGGTTATTATTTGGTTATCTTTGATTTAAATAAACAAATTGCGGTTAAAAGAATTATAATCGATTAATCTTAAGAATATGAAACGATCGGCGTTTCTTACCCTGTTTATTCTGTTTATTCTGATTCCCGGATTAAGAGCCGGAATCGATTTTTCGGATAAGGAAAAATCGATAATCTATACCAATGCTGTAAAGGTGCTTGGGGATTATCAGACACTAATTAACCAGATGGGTGAAGATATGGTAAGTGATATCGAAAAAGCCAGGAGCAGCGCTGAGGGCTTACTCGAGCTTTTTGTTAACAGGCAGGTACTTATCTACAATGACCTGGATCCTGCCCATAAGCTGAGCGAATTTTACGAAGCTGAGACATATTTAAACAGCATAATACTCTGGTATCCTGATGGTATGACCATTAACCTTGATATGGCAAGCGCCAGGGTGAGCGATATAATGTCACACGAAAATAACATCTATTCTATCGACATCCTCGTTAAAAAATCAATAAACGGCAACTACCTGAACCAAACCCTAAACCAGAATGTGGAAGACCTCACTTTCAGGATTGCTTTCAGCATGGAAAACAAGGCAATGGGCAATTTTAAGATTGTTGGCATAAGAAATGCAGCATCAAGCTATGTGATTGACTATTCCCAGGCTCTCAAAGAGGTTAACGCAGAAGACCTGAATGATGAGGATATGACCAAGATCTACACTGCAATCAAAACCGTACTCCAGGATTATACCAATTTCCTCTCACTGATAGGCGATCCTCAGGAACCTGCTGAAGACAAAGAATTCTATAAGGAGAGTTTACTTAATCTGTTCCCGGGAAACGATACCAGGGTTTATAACGATATTTCACCTGAACCGGAGACAAACCTTGTTTCTGTCACAGATTATTTAACAAGCTATATCGCCGATTATCCGAACGGAATTAAAAACCTGTCCATCAATACCGATTCTGCAAAATTCGGCAAAGTGATGAAGGCTGAAGACGGAAGCTATTATACCTATACCGATGCGAATAAATTCTTCTCGGGAAGCTATAAGGGGAGGGATGCCTTCAGAAAAATGTTCCCCCTGATTTTCAAGATCTCATTTACATCGGCAGAAAAGACATTTTCGAATTTCCGGATAAACAGTATCGACATTTCTGCTGTTGATTTCTATGAGGCAACTGCCGAAACAGGTCCTGCTCAGCTTCCCCAGATAGTTATCAGACCGGTTACCAGAAAAGGATTCGGTGTTTCATTCATCGGTTCTTTCGGATTAACAAGTATCAATAATAAGAACCTGGAATCTCTTACTCTTCCGCAGGACTCAGTTTCCTGGAATATTTCACCACTCTCCGGTTTTATCACCGCCCTGGGAGTAAGCTACTATTTTACCGATAACATTGCTATAAGAAGCGGTCTTGAATTTAACACTTATTCTGCCAGATATAATTTAAGTGGTGATTTCGGGGACAATAAACTTTCATCTGATGTGAACTCTGACCAATTTTACAAAAGGATCTCAGCCCAATATGATTCGCTGATCTCAATAAATTATATAACACTTCCTGTACTTTTTAATTTTACCAGCGGAAAACCGGGGAGATTTGGATTCTATGCAGAAGGCGGAGTTAAGATTTCGATTCCCCAGAAAGCAAAAGCTGCATGTACCGGTTATTATATTTATACAGGATATTACCCGGATAACCCGACTGTGCTCCAGACTCTCGACATTGAAGAGCTGGGCTACTACAAGAGGGAAGCAATTGATGATACATATCCTGATGTAAAAATAAAGGGTTTCAATCTGGCGGTATATGCCTCAGCAGGCATAAACATCCCGCTGGGATACTATTCCTCGATAACACTTGGTCCTGAAGCAATTATAGGCATTACGGATATTGCCAGCGGTAAAGGAAAATATCTCGATATTTTCGGAAATGAACACGATCACCAGCCGACAAAAATTAAAAATTTCGGTTTCAGAATAAGTTTTGCATACAAATTGTAGTGTAGTCAAGAAAACAACGGATTATATGCTTAAAAGAATCTTAATAACGGGGCTGATATTGTATGTAAGTCTCTGTGTTACAGGGCAGGAGACAAAAACTGCCGTTACCAGCAAACAGGCAAAGATTACGGATGAAATCAATCTGAGCGCTGCGGATATAGAATTATTCAAGGAGCAAACCAAACAAAAAGTTGAGGAATTCCAGCAATATATAGTCACACTCGGCAGCAAGGACGAGCCTGCAGAAAAACGTAATATGGCTGAAAAAGAAGCTTTAAAGCTCTTTTACAAAGGCGCTGAAATGGAAATTTCAACAATTCTTCCGGATGGAACAGTTCAGAAGGTCAATAGGCCGATGGAAAAATACCTGGCCAGGCTGAAGTCACTTCCATTTACCAAAGTCATTATCAAGTTTTATGATATTGCATATATAAGGGAATTTACCAAAGGTCCCGATGGCAAGTACTACTCAACAGCTACAATAATCCAGGAATTCACGGGTTTCAGCAACGATGATATCATTTATACGGATATCACAAAAAAGGAAGTGGAAATCATAATTGATATTGTTGAAGATACCTTTTTCCAGGAAAAAAGATGGAAAATATTCCTCGGGGATATAAAAGCTACCGAAACAAAAACCGCCGTTTCCTGATGTCATCTCTTTCCTTCAGAAAAAAAATAAGCCGGGGTTCTCTCCTGGTGATTCTGATATTTTTTGTCGGTTGTCCGCTCTTTTCACAAATTCTTGCTGACCCTCAGAAATCACGTGAAGATATTTTTGTGGCCAGGATAAAGCAGTTCAATGAATTTGCTGACAGGTTCAACCTTAAGAGCGATTTCAACGGAAATCCTGCTGATTCAGCTTTCAGGGCCAGGATGTCTCGCGAAAGAATGATACCTCTTTTGTTTGATCTGAAGGATCCCCGCATCCAGGTCTCAGGTAAAGAATATTCCGGTGATTATGTTAAAATGAAGGAAGATTTTATCCGTAATGTTGTTCAGAATAACATTTTGCTCTATAAGTATTCTCAGGGGATAATTGCTGAAGCCAGGTCAAGGATTATATATAAAGGAGAACCTCAGACAATCAGGCTTTTCCTTGTACAGGAAACTGTAGGTGATGATATGGTAAAGTGGATTTTGTATTCAGCAAAAGGCAATATTCTGAATATTTTTAAAACGGACACCTCTATGATCAGGTTCATTCCGCCTTCAAGCAACGAAACGGATTTCATAAACCTCAAAAGAGCCCTCGAGGATACTGATCATCTTCAGTATTATGCTTCACAGGATTATGAACCCGATTATCTTACACTTTTCTTTTCCTATATCAGATCGGGCTTAATTAAATTTGAATACGTTGAAGAGGTTGTTTATCATATTATTGATATCCCCGGATGGTATATAAAAGTAAAGGATTTCAACAGAAACGAACTTAATTCAGGCTGGCTTATTAATGATGTGATGAAAAATGATCTTGACCTGCCTGCCTTTATAAAAAGCCTGTGATCCTATTTTAAGCTGACCAGCGCTTCAACTGGCCAGTGATCTGATATATATATCCCGCGCTCTTTTTTGATTAATGTCTTGTGATCCAGGACTTTCATACCGTCTTTTACAAAGATATAATCTATTCTCCCTGAGCCGCCTTCATCGCTGAAGCTGTTAAATGTATATCCGGGTCCAAAAGGTCTTTTTTCAGAGATACTATAGGAATCCCTGAGCAGCGGTACGCTTTCTGCAGGTCCGGTAAGTATCGAATAACCTTT
>CAYNGW010000163.1:0-5170 GCA_964396955.1 uncultured Rikenellaceae bacterium
TTCCGAAAAGGATCTCTATGGTCCTGGCATCCTGGTCGTTCTGGATGCCGAAAACCGAGGGATAGAAAACAAGCAGGATCCCTGAAAACATAAAAACTCCGTACAGATCCTGCATCCTGGATATATCTTCTGAGAAAACATAAATAACCGAAAGTCCGAAATAAAATAATATTGACCCCGCAAGAAACCAGATGAATTTATTGGCAAATATGATCCTGAGATTATAAAGGATCATTTTTTGAACCAGGGTGAAATAGTTGAGCAATTTATTGGTTTTCATTGTTATTTTTTTTAACCCCAGAATTACACTGTTTCTTTTTTCCTTAATAACCATAAATACGCATCCTCCAGGTTAGGAGTAGCGGCAACTGCGTTTTTCCATGGTATTGTTTCTGAAATGACCCTTACCCTTACATTTTCTCCTTCCGACATGTGATGCACCACAAGATGCTCCTCGACGAATTTCCCGAATCTTTCCTCAGGCATATTGAACTGCCAGACATGTCCTTCAGCTTCCTTTGTCATATCGATCGGCTTGCCCAGGTATCTCAGCTTTCCCTTGTTAAGTACGGCAACCTGGTTGCAGGAACTCGAGATATCCTCAATAATATGCGTTGAGAATATTACAATACGCTCACGGCTAAGCTCAACAAGCAAATTCCTGAACCTTATTCTCTCCCTGGGATCCAACCCTGCGGTTGGTTCATCAACGACAAGTATTCTGGGTAGATGCAGTAATATAAGTGCGATGCCCATTCTCTGCTTCATCCCTCCTGAATATGATCCTATCTTTTCATGTCTCCGATCTTCCATATGGACCGCCTTCAGGACGTAAGTCACTCTTTCATCTCTGGTTTTTTTATCAATGAGATTTTTCAGCATTGCCTGGTAATGAAGATATTCATGTGCGGTCATGTTCTCATAACTGCCGAATTCCTGCGGCAGGTACCCGATAAGTCCCTGGAGTTCCTCGCGTTTCTTCTGAGTATCAAGCCCGTTTATCCAGACCTTGCCATAACTCTGCTCCAGTATCCCGCATATGATCCTCATAAGTGTTGTTTTACCGGCGCCATTTGGCCCCAGAAGCCCGAACATCCCATTGCCGATATTCAGTGAAACACAGCTTAAGGCCTTGAACGGCTTCTTCTTTTTCCCGATCAGCGGAACCGCTGCAACAATTTTATAAACTGTCTTCCTTATGCCTTTAAACCTGCCTTCAAGCCTGTAGATATCGGTATTCTCCGTACTCAGCTTTTGTCCGGTTTTATAAATAAATAATGCCAGGAACCACACAAATCCGAGTATGAGCACAACAGCAATATTATCCCATTTCAATTGGAAAAGAACAAGGTTGAGAAAGGGAACGATCCAGAAAACCAGGAAATCTATAAAGGGGATCAATTTTTTCAGGAACCTGTTTTTCCCTTCCAATGACAGATTTGTGAACAGCTCCCTGAACTTGTTCCATATGGCAGAGAGGAAGAACCAGGTGGTAATGCTGAATACAAAGATCCAGAATCCCTTTTTAAGGAAGAAATATGTGAAGTATATCATAAAGACGAATAGCGGAAGCTGCCATGCAACCTGGATCAAATCCTTCCATCGTCTGAAATGCTGTTTCAGTCCGAGTCTGGTCCTGATCCTCTCTCCTGCTTTCCATTCACGGACCCAGCGGTTTTCCCTTTCATAGATCTTGACAAGGCTCTGGACATAAATATTTATGTTTTCATCCGGGGGAATGACTGTCTCCCTTGCTTTCCTGAGGCTGTTCATAATAAACCATGTAGAAGCGGGTACCAATATTATGCTGAGAATGGTGGTAATGAGCTTCCAGAGAAATTTATCTATATTGGTGTAAATCAGGAAAATAAGTAAGCTAAAAACCAGAAGCTGAATTACTTTGTTCTTCCAGTCCAGCGATTTGAACCATTCCAATGCATTTTCAAGTCCTGAATAGAATGTAGGAATGAAAACAAGTGTGAGAAGCGTACTGAGTGCGAGACCTCCGATAACGGTTATGGCAAAAGAAGCGCCGATGACTGAAACAAATTCAGCTTTGCCCATTGCCAGGGGGAACATGGCTATCACGGTCGTTGAAGCAGTAATTAGTATCGGTCTTATCCTGGCTATGCCTGCCGACATTAATGCCCGCGAGCGCCGGTATCCCCGGTCCCTCAGAATATTAGTGTAATCAATCAACAGGATCCCGTTGTTGACCACAATACCAAGCAGTATCAGGAAACCTGTTAGCGTATTGGCATTCAGAAGAGTATTGCCTGTCAGTATAAGCGCTATAAGTGATCCCAGTGCAGCAAGCGGGATACTGAACAACAGTACAAATGGTATTGAAAGAGATTCAAAAACTGCAGCCAGGATCATGAAAATAAGAATAAAAGCAATTCCTATAAGCTTATAAAAATCTTTGAGCTGATCCTCTTCATGCACAACTTCAATCGCGATCCCTGCCGGTATATTCAATCCGGCGACAATTGATTCTATTTCAATCCTGGCTCCCTCAAGGAGATCCTTTGATGATTTTATTTCATCTGTAAAATTATATGTAACAGTCACTCTCTTCTCCTGGTTCTCCCTGTGAATATTTCCCGTTCCGTATGCGAAAATAATATTCGCAAGCTCTTCCATTTCCATCACAGCGCCGACTGTACTGCTCACTTCAAGATGCTTCAGATCATCGATTGTTTTGTCGGTATTCTTATTTGTAAGGGTATCCTCTTCAGCGTATTTGATTATGATATCATAGCTGTCGGTTCCCTGTTTGAATATTGCTTCCGAAGAGTATTCCCTTCCGAAAGTCATCAGTGCTGCTGACAGGTTCATGAGAGAAATATTGTTCCTGCCGATATAATCCATGTCAAAATGGAGCTGAACTTCAGGCTTATTGTCCTGGACATTAAGGCTCACCCTGTCAATTGTTGTAAGTGCATCAACATAGGTTCTGATATCATCGGCCAGGTTTCTCATCTGTTCAAAATTCTGCCCCTTGATAATCACGCTTTCGACCTGACTTCCTATACCCAGCAGATTCATAAATCCAATCCCCGGGTTTTCCATCTCACCCCCTCCGTCTCCACCGGTAAATCCCCCGCTTGTCGATATCTCATCCATATTTATTTCAGCAGAAGAAATATTCTTTGTTTTTTCAGAGATATCATTTTTTATTTCCGGTAAGCTCCTTTTGCTTTTCTTATCCCAGTCTTCAGGAAGATTGATAGTTACAGTAGCCTGCTCTTCTTCAATCCTGCTCACAATGTCTTCTTTTTCCGGCAGTGAGGCAAGTCTTGATTCAATTTCGGCAACTACCGCATCGGTCTTCTCAAGTGTCGATCCGGCTGGCATTGTAACGCTTAACCTGAAATCCGGAGTATTTATTTCCTCCGGATTGCTCAGACTTAATGTCAGGCTTATCAGAAGTGCAGCAAAAAATACAACCAGCGTCCCGATAATTGTTGCTGCGGGTTTTCTCATACTTGCTTTCAGTACAAGATGATATGCCTGGATCAGCCTGTCATGGATGGACAGCTTCTTGAATATATCTGAATTTCCGGCTGATTTTCCTGAAAGCATGTAGTTTGTTGCCATAGGGATAAAAAGCACTGCAACAGCAAGCGATACCAGTAAAGTTGAGACAATGGATACTCCTATGTTCTTTCCGATAATTTTGATCATGAAGTTTGTAGAGAAGATAAATGGAAAGAAAACCACAATAGTTGTCAATGTCGATGCAAATATGGCTCTCCTCACTTCCAGGGTACCCTGTTTGACAGACGTTTCATAATCTTTGCCCGTACCCGCCAGTCGATAAATATTCTCGAGCACCACAACGGAATTATCGACCAGCATGCCGATGGCAAGAGCAATGCCGACAAGAGTCAGGCTGTTTATGGTTATATCATAGGCATAAAAGAAATTAAATGCCGTGTAAACGGATATCGGAATGGAAACTGCAATAATTGTCACCAGCCGGATGTTCCTGAGGAAGAACCAGAGTATGAAGACTGCCAGGATAGCTCCGGTAATGGCAAGGTTGATGATCTGGTTTATATTTTTTTCCATTGTTTCGGCGCTGTCGTACTGCACCACGATCTCAACACCTGCAGGTGCCAGCTCTTTGTTAAGTGAGTTTACCTGGGCCGTTGCATCATGCGAAAGCTTTATCAGATTAGCCTGATTGTCATTTACGAGATTCATCGTAACGGCATCCATCCCATTGACCCTGCTGTAAGTTGTCTGCTCCTTGACTCCGTAAAAGATCTCAGCTATATCGCGAAGGAGAACAGGTCCATCCTGTTTGACAATTATGCTGCCAATCTCCTTTACATCAGTATATTCGGATGTAATATTAACGAACAGCTCATTATTTCCGTCAACGACCTTACCGGCGAAAGTCTTCTCCCTGCCGTTATTATTAAGCAGAGTCCGGATCTGTCCCATGGTGATTCCCAGGGCTTTGCATGCTTTTTCGTTGAGGCGGATCTCAATTGAATTCTCCTGTCCCCCGTAAACCTGGACTCCTGCAATACCATCGATATTTTCAAATTTGGGCCTGATATCCCTGTCAGTTATGTTCCTGATCCTGTCAACACCGCCTTCGCCTCTTACCTGCAGCGACATGAACTGGTTTGTCAGCTCCTCAAGGTCGATCTTTATTACATTAATAATAAATTCTTCGGGAATGGAGCTCTTTACAATATCGATCTTCTCCTGGAGCTTAAGGTTTGCATATTTGAGGTCGGCATTCTGATTGTAATAGATTATGACGGTCCCGTAACGGGAGGAGATATTTGATTCGATCTTTTCAACTCCCTCAAGTGTCCCGATAGTGCCTTCAATAGGTACAATAGCCTGAGTCTCAATATATGACGGATCCATTTCCAGAGGAGTGCCGACCTGGACGATCAATGCGGGAAGCTGGGCATTAGGGATCAGCTCAAGTGATAATTTCTTATAAGAGATATAGCCGAGCATTGCTAGCCCGACGAATAACATACTGATGAGGATCCTTCTTTTTAAGATAAAGTCCATTTTTTTCTTCTGAGAATTATACAGACTCTGTTGCTGGTTTCCTCTTTCCTCTGACAAATTCACTGAAAGTGTCAAAAACCCGGTAAACACAGGGTATGACAACAAGCGTAAGGAGAGTGGAGGAGAC